>JAEUNN010000002.1 GCA_016791085.1 Rhodocyclaceae bacterium
TGGACAGGCCGGCAAGAAAACGCAGAAGGTTCGAACTGTTGAAATTGGGTCGCGGTGAAGCGCGCGTCATACCGGTAAGCAAAATCCAGGGCAGGCAGCAGCGGCCGTAGAGTACTACATGTTTCCGCCGCACAGCCGCCGACGCGGATCGACGCCGCTCGCTCGGGCCCGCCCGCCGGCCGCTGCGGCGTACGCGCTAGCGGCATGGGGCTCGGTCTGCGGCCGGTTTGCGCTCTGCCGGCACTGCACGGCGCGGCGCCGCCTGGCGCCGATTCGGGGCTCCGGTAGCGTCGCGCGCTGCAGGTCCCGCGCCGCTCACGGCATAATTAGCGCCTGTACTTGCGCCCCACCCCTCGATGACCTCCACCGCTTCCGACCCCGCCGCGCCTGCACTGGCCACGCCGCGCGGCAGCGCGCTGGCGCTGGCGCTCACGCCGCATGGGCGCCTGCACCTGGAAGAAACCGGACAGGATTACGACGCACCCACGCCGGCCATCGCGGCGCGGGTACGCAAGGCCTGCGCGTGCGGCGGCGCGCAGGGCCTGTTGCACCTGGGCGCGGTCGAATTGGGCAGCGATCTGCCCGCCTCGCTGGCCTGGGGACGCGAAATCGGCCGCCTATTCATGTCGCGGCTATGCGCGCTGCCGAATCTGGCGCAGGTGTGGGATAGCGCGGAACTGCCCGCGCCGCAGGCCCAACTTGACGAACTGGCCGTATCCGTCCCGCCCTTCACGGGCGTGGAATTTGTCGATGGCGGGCGGCTGGCGGAATGGTGGCAGGCCATGCATGCCGCCGCGCGCGAACAAATCGCGGCAGAACAGGGTGATGTCGCGGCCTGGCTGGCGCGCAAGCACGCCAACTGGACCTTGCTCGGGCGCGTGTGCCTGCATCTGGCGGAAAACCGCGACCGGCCCGACCTGCCCTTCGCTTTCCTGGCTACCTATGCCGCCCACACCTCGGGTCAGGCACGCCTGCGCCACCTGCCGCTGGCGCAGGCGCTCAAGGCGCACGCGGGCGACCGCGCGGCACTTCTGGCGCTGCTCGAACCCGTGCATGCGGGCGCGCGCCAATGCGCCTGGCTCAAGGACATGGTCGACAGCGGCTCGATATTCCAGCCGCTGGGCTGGACGCCGGCCGAAGCTTACCGGCTGTTGCGCGACCTTCCACAACTCGAATCTGCCGGTCTGGCCGTACGCATTCCGGACTGGTGGTCGCCGCGCCACCCGCCGCGGCCGCAGGTGCGCGTCGAAATCGGCAGCCGCGGCGCGGGCCTGGGCTTGCAGGCCTTGATGGATTTTCAGGTCGGGCTGGAATTTGACGGCATGGCGCTGACCGACGCCGAGCGCGACGCCCTGCTCGCGGGCGGGAGCGGCCTGGTACGCCTGCGCGGACGCTGGGTGGAAATGGACGGCGAGCAGCTCAAGGCCGTGCTGGCGCACTGGAACCAGGTCAAGCGCGCGGCAGCCGGCGACAACCTGAGCTTGCTCGAAGGCATGCGGCTGCTGGCCGGCGCGTCCATCGACGGCGGCAAGGCCGGCCACGAACCGCCCGCCACGCCGGCCTGGTCCAGCGTGGTGCCGGGCGCCTGGCTGGCCGGGGTGCTGGCCGGCATGAAGGGCGAAGCACGCCGCGATCCGGGCCACATCGCGGGGCTGCAGGCGGAATTGCGCCCTTACCAGCGCGAAGGCGTGGCCTGGCTCAACTGGCTCGGGCAGCTCGGCCTGGGCGCCTGCCTGGCCGACGACATGGGCCTGGGCAAGACGCTACAGGTGCTGGCATTCATGCTGGCGCGCAAACAGGCCGGCGACACCGGGCCGCAACTGCTGGTGGTGCCGGCGTCGCTGATCGCCAACTGGCAGTCCGAAATGCGCCGCTTCACGCCGGATTTGCGCGCCTTCATCGCGCACACCTCGGCGCTGCCCGCGCGCGAACTGGCCACCCTGGCGTGCGGGCGACTGGGCGGCTGCGATGTGGTCATCACCAGTTACGGCACCGTCACGCGGCTCGCCTGGATGGCCGAAATCGAGTGGTCGCTGGTGGTGCTGGACGAAGCCCAGGCCATCAAAAACCCCGGCGCACAACAAACGCGCGCCGTGAAGGCGCTCAAAGCGCGCAAGCGCATCGCGCTGACCGGCACGCCGGTGGAAAACCGCCTGGGCGATCTATGGTCGCTATTCGACTTCATTTGCCCCGGCCTGCTGGGTTCGGCGCAGGCCTTCGCGCGTTTCGCGCGCAAACTGGCCGACGACGGCCAGACGGGCTATGCGCCGTTGCGCAAGCTGGTGCAACCTTACATCCTGCGCCGGCAGAAAACCGACCGCCGCGTGATTGCCGATCTGCCCGACAAAATCGAACTCAAAGCCTGGTGCACGCTGACCCGGCTGCAGGTCGAGCTGTACCAGCAGGCACTTAGCGCGCTGCAGGAAGTGCTCCGCCAACAACAGGCCGGCATGGCCAGACGCGGTGCCGTACTGGCGTTTTTGATGCGACTAAAGCAAATTTGCAACCATCCGTCGCAGTGGCTGGGCGACGGCATGTATCAGCCCGAACTGAGCGGCAAATTTGCGCGTCTTGCCGAACTGTGCGAAGGCATCGCCGCACGCCAGGACAAACTCCTGGTATTCACGCAGTTTCAGGAAATGACCGCACCGCTGGCGGATCACCTGGCCGGCATTTTCGGCTGCCGCGGACTGGTGTTGCATGGCGGCACGCCGGTCAAGGCGCGCAAAGGACTGGTCGATGCATTCCAGCGCGACGACGGCCCGCCGTATTTCGTGCTGTCGCTCAAAGCTGGCGGCACCGGGCTCAATCTGACCGCCGCATCGCACGTGATCCATTTCGACCGCTGGTGGAATCCGGCCGTGGAAAATCAGGCCACGGACCGCGCTTATCGCATCGGACAGCACAATAACGTGCTGGTGCATAAGTTCATTTGCCGCGGCACGGTCGAAGAAAAAATCGACGCACTAATAGAATCCAAACTGGATTTGTCGCAGAGCGTCGTCGAAGGCGGCGGCGAGTCGGCGCTGACCGAAATGAGCGACGCCGAATTGCTGCGTGTGGTGGCACTGGATATCGACAGCGCGTTGGCCGACGCCTGATCGGCAGGCGCCGGCCGCACAAGGCTGGATCGAGGGAGGACAAGCAATGAGCCGCTATTACGAGAACTGGGCGCCCTACGTACCTGTGGCGGAGCGGCGCCGCGCCGCCGCGCGCAAAAGCGCGGAACTTGCCAAAAAAGGCCACCACTGCGAGCCGGTCAACATAGAAGGCCGCGCCATCGCGAAAAGCTTCTGGGGCAAAGCCTGGTGCGACAATCTCGAATCTTATGGTGACTATGAGAGCCGCCTGCCGCGCGGGCGCACCTATGTGCGCAATGGGTCGGTCATGGATTTGCGCATCACGAGCGGCGGCGTCGAAGCGTTGGTATCGGGCTCCAGCATTTATAAGGTGCAGGTCGACGTCAAGCCTCTGCCCGGCGCGCGCTGGCAGGCCCTGCTCAAGGAATGCGCGGGCCGGATCGGCTCGCTGATAGAACTGTTGCAGGGTCGCCTGTCGGACTCGGTCATGCAACTCATGACGCGGCAAAACCAGGGCCTGTTTCCCGCGCCGCGCGAAATAGATTTCACCTGCAGTTGCCCGGACGGTGCCTACCTGTGCAAACACATCGCGGCGGCACTGTACGGCGTGGGCGCCCGTCTGGACGGCAAGCCCGAACTGCTTTTCCTGCTGCGCGGCGTGGACCCGGCCGATCTGATCGCGCAAGCCGCCCAGGCCGATTTCGCCGCCGCCCCTGCGGCCGCCGGCCAGCGCCTGGAAAATGCCGACCTGGCGAGCCTGTTCGGCATAGACCTCGACGACGGCGATGCCATGCAGGCGGAAGCGCCGGCACCGGCGGCGGGCGCCGGCAAGGGCGGGCGCGGCAACACCGAAGCCACGGCTGCTGCGGAAAAACCCGCAAGGGCAAAGAAGCCGCTTGCGAGCACCAAGGCTGCGCCGGCTGCCGCAAAACCGGCGGCGAAAACCGTGCCGGCGAAACCTGCCAAGGCGCCGGTCGCGGCGGCAGGCGCAGCCAAATCCAAACCGGCGGCAGCTCCCCAAGCTGCGCCGGCAAAAGTATCGGTGAAACGCAGTGTGCCTCCCAAAAGTGCCCCCGTAGCGGCTGCCAAACCCGCTGCGCCGCGACCGGCGCTTCGTTCCAAACCCGATCCGGAAGTCCCCATGCGGGCGGGGCGGACTATCGTTGCCGGTAAATCCGCGCCGGCTAAAGCATCGGTGAAACGTAGCGCTGCGCCCAAAATTGCCCCCGTAGCGGCTGCCAAACCCGCCGCGCCGCGACCGGCGGTTCGCTCCAAACCCGATGCGGAAGTCCCCATGCCGGCCGGGCGGACCATCGTTGCGCGCAACGCGCGGCCAGCGGCGGCCGCCGCGGCCAAATCCGTGCGCGCACCCGCGGCCGTGACGGCGCCCTCCGCCAAACCCAGGCAGCCCGTCCCTAAACGCCGGAAAGCGTGAAGCCCTCGCTGGACCCGGCCGCGTGCGCCTGGTCTCGCTAGCGGCCGGCGATTTTTCCGGCCGCTAGGGCACACCTGCGGTGGTCGGCATCGCGTCGTTGCGCCCATGCCGTGCGGGTCA
>JAEUNN010000631.1 GCA_016791085.1 Rhodocyclaceae bacterium
CCTGGCGGCAATGCGCCAGGCCATGAGCGGCGCCGACGCCGCCTACGACAATATCGGCAAGGCGCTGACGCAGGTCGCCACGCTGGCCCAGTCGCAACTTGCCGCCGCCACCCGCATGGCGCTGGAAGTGGCGACCAAGGGTGTGGCCGTGCCGCAACGGCTCAGACTGGCGGCCTGATCACGCCGGTTCGCCGGCGCATCGCCAAGTCACCAGCAAGCCCCGCTACGGCGGGGCTTTTCGCTTTGCGAGCACCTGGCGGCGTCCCGGACTTCGCCCTCCGCGCCCCCGACAGCGCATTGGGGACCAACCAATTACCTCTTCCCCAATTGCACAATTTGACGCACACAACTGCGTGAAAAAGCGGCTTGGCAGCAACGCGGCGCCCACCTGCATCATGAACACGCATGCTGCCGCCGTGCGGCCCGACGCCTCCGTGTCGTGCAGACCTTTACGCCGCACGCGAGACGTATCAATGGCTTGGGTTCGCCTGGCGGCCGAGTCCGCGAATCTGGGTGCATGAAAAAGGCCCGCGGGGCGGGCCTTGGGTTGCGGCTGGCCAGAACCCTTGCGGGCTTCAGGCGGCGCGCTGTGCCGAGCCGAGGCGCGGAACCTTGCTCAAGCTGCTCAGGGCTGCGTTGGCGACGGAACTCACATTGGCTTCCGCCGCTTCGGTGACTTTTTTGACCGCGCTGTGCAGGTTGGCGGCGGCGGCGTCGCTCAGATCCAGCAGATGTTTGAACACCGCCAGGGCGGTTTCCGAACCGGCCGGGGCGGACCTGGCAAAGTCCAGCATGGACCCGCTCAAGCCGGCGTTGAATTCCGCCGAACGTGCGTCGAATACCCGGTTGAATTCGGATTGCAGGTCGAAAGCGATTTCGAACACGGCTTTCCAATATGCGACCGTGCCTTCGAATGCCGTGCGCGCGGCCGAGGTGGCGACCGCACGCGCGCCATCCAGGTCGGTCGCTTTGACCCAGGCTTTGGCGTGCGCCTGGAAGGCGTCGACCACGCTGGACGCGGAATTGAGGTTCAGGGCGCTCATGCGTTCCACGCCCGCGAGGCCGTTGCTGGCCAGTCCGAATATCGATTCAGCCTGAGCTTTGATCGGCACGAGCGCGCTTTCGGGTACGTTGAATGCGGTTTCCATGACGGTGCTCCATAAGTTTGTTGCAATGCAACATAGACTGCATTATAGGTAAGCCTCGCCTACTGTCAAGGCGGGCATGTTGCGGTCCGGCAACCCGCACTGGCGCGCAATTCCCTGGCATCGCAGGCGGCCCCGACTGCCGGATCGTGGCGATTCCTGCCGGAGGATCTTTCCGTTGCGCGCCGGCATGATGCCGGCCGGCCTGGGTGCGGCCCATGCCGCAAGTCCGGTGCGGTACTGGCCGAGCGCCCCGAGTTTCTAGAATTCCCGTATGGAATCATGCCAGTCTGGCATAGCGGCGGCGTCGGGCGGCGATCTTCCGGAGAATTCGCGCCGGGTCGAACTTCGGCGTTCCGGCACCGCTTTACGCGGCGGGGGACGGCCCTCCAGGTGGACTTCCGATGCGCGAGCGGGGCGATCGGCGCTGTCCGCAGGGTGTGGCCGGGTCAGGGTTTTCCCCGCATGTTGCGCTGCACAAAAATTCACTTGACAAGTCCCCATGGACGCCTATAATCGTACCCATGCTGCACTGCAACAAAATTTTTGGAGAACATCATGAACCCGCAAATCGTTACGCCTGAAGAAATTCGTGCCGCCGTGAAACAAAGTGTCGATTCCGGCCTGGCCCTCGTCAATATCG
>JAEUNN010000003.1 GCA_016791085.1 Rhodocyclaceae bacterium
CATGGGCTGTTCGCCCACCACGCCCTGGCCGCGCACTTCGCGCACCTTGCCGTTGGCGTCGGTAATGATCCAGTGCCGCGAAATCAGTTGCGCGGCCAGGCTGCCGGTATTGGTGATGCTGATCGTATAGGCGAACACGTAATGCTCGCGGCCCGGTTGCGACTGGTCGGGCAGGTAGCGCGGTTCGGCTTCGATACGGATGGAGTAGGGGAGCGGTTCGTTCATGGCTGGCATTTGACCCCAATTCCTGCGCGCAGGCAAGCCCGGCCGCCTGCCGTTACAATCGCGGCTTTACGCGGTTCATATGCCATGACGACCGAGCTAGTGCTGGCACCGAGCGTGCTTTCCGCGGATTTCGCACGCCTGGGCGAAGAGGTGCGCGACGTGATCGCGGCCGGCGCCGACTGGATTCACTTCGACGTGATGGACAACCATTACGTGCCCAATCTGACCGTCGGACCGCTGGTCTGCAAGGCCATACGGCCGCACATCCGCGCGCCCATCGACGTGCATCTGATGGTGCGGCCGGTGGATCGCCTGGTGGCGGATTTTGCCGCCGCCGGCGCCGACATCATCAGCTTTCACCCGGAGGCGTCGGAACACGTCGATCGCACGCTCGCGCTCATCCGCGACCAGGGCTGCAAGGCCGGCCTGGTGTTCAATCCGGCCACGCCGCTCAACTGGCTGGACCACGTCATGGACAAGCTGGATCTGGTGCTGCTCATGTCGGTCAATCCGGGATTTGGCGGGCAACAGTTCATCGCCTCGACATTGCCCAAAATCGCCGCCACGCGCGCGCGCCTGGACGAACATGCCGCGCGCACCGGACAGCGCATACGGCTGGAGGTGGACGGCGGCGTCAAAATCGACAATATCGCCGAAGTCGCACGCGCCGGCGCCGACTCCTTCGTGGCCGGATCGGCCATATTCGGCGCCGCGCGCGCGGACGACCCGCACCGCTACGACAGCGTGATCGCGGAACTGCGCGGCGCCCTGGCCGGGGCCGCCTGATGGCGGTGCAATTTCCATACGCGGCGGCCACGCTAAGTTTCGATCTGGACGGTACGCTGGCCGATACCGTGCCGGACCTGTTCCTGGCCGCCCAGGGCATGCTTGCGGAACTGGGCGAAGCGCCGCGCCGTATCGACGAAATTCATGCTTTCGTCGGCAAGGGCATACCGAACCTCGTGGAACGCTGCCTGACCTGGGATGCCGCGCCGGAAAAACAACGTCTGGACCAGGCCGTGGCGGTGTTCCAGCGTCATTACCACGGTGTCAATGGCCGCCACGCCGCGCTCTATGCGGGCGTGCAGGAGGCGCTGGATACCTTGCGCGCGGCGGGTTACCCGCTCGCCTGCGTGACCAACAAGTCGCAGGCCTTTACGCTGCCTCTGCTGGAATATCTGGGCATACGCGCGCATTTCGCGGTGGTCGTGAGCGGCGACAGCGTGGCACGCAAGAAGCCCCACCCCGAGCCGCTGCTCGCCGCCTGCGCCAGTCTGGGCGTGGCGCCGCAGGACAACCTGCACGTGGGTGACTCCGGCAACGACATCGCCTGTGCGCGTGCGGCCGGCTGTCCCGTGGTGTGCGTGCCCTATGGCTACAACGAAGGCGTGCCGGTGGACAAGGCCGATTGCGACGCGTTAATATCTTCGCTCGCCGAATTGCCCGGTCTGTTGCGCCCCTTGCAGCACGCGGGCGCCCGGCCGGCGCAGCGCGGTTCCAGCGTCCCCTGAATGCCGGTTTTCATACAGTCATACGTCCGCTACCGATTGCGCATGGATTCGAAATTCGACTGCACGCTGCATGCATGGCGGCCCGCCCCCGAGGCCTGGCCCTGGCGCCCGCCGCGCCATTGATCCTGCCTTACGCGCGAGGTGCAAGTGTGCGCCTCGATGCCGTGCCGGACCTGACGTCCGCCCCGCCGCCGCAGTATCCGCCGCAAACTTAGAGAACCGTCATGACCGAAACCGAATTCGATCGGCTGGCCGCCGCGGGCTATAACCGCATTCCGGTCACGCTGGAAACTTTCGCCGACCTGGACACGCCGCTGTCCCTGTATCTGAAACTTGCCGACGCGCCATATTCCTATCTGCTCGAATCCGTGCAGGGCGGCGAGCGTTTCGGACGCTTTTCATTCATAGGGCTGGCCGCCGAAACGCGCATCGAAGTGCGCGGCCGGCAACTGCTCGTGCTGACCGGCAACCGGGTGGCCGAGCGCGCCGAAACGATAGATCCGCTCGATTACATCGGAGCCTACCTGGCGCGCTTCAATGCGCCGCCGCTGCCGGGGCATCCGCGCTTCGTGGGCGGGCTGGTGGGCGCCTTCGGTTTTGAAACCGTGGGTTATGTCGAGCCGCGCCTGGCCGCGGTGGCCAAGCCGGATAGCGTGGGAACGCCGGACATCCTGCTGTTGCTGTCCGAGGAACTGGCCATCATAGATAACTTGTCCGGCAAGCTCAGTCTGGTCGTGTATGCCGACCCGGGCTTTCCGGGGGCCTACCGGCAGGCCAGCGCGCGCCTCGCGCAACTGCTGCGGCGCCTGCGCGAGCCGGTGCCGGTGCCGCGCGATACGCGCGTGGAACCGTCGGCCGCCACGTCGGAATTTGGCGGCGAGGCCTTCAAGGACGCGGTGCGCCGCGTGAAACAATACATTTACGACGGCGACGCCATGCAGGTGGTGCTGTCGCAGCGCATGTCCAAGTCTTTCGCGGCCACCCCGCTGGCGCTGTACCGCGCGCTGCGCACCTTGAATCCGTCGCCCTACATGTTTTTCTTCAATTTCGGCGATTTCCACGTGGTCGGTGCGTCGCCGGAAATATTGGTGCGCCTGCAGGACGACGAGGTGACCGTGCGCCCTATCGCCGGCACGCGCAAGCGCGGCGCCACGGCGGAAGAAGATGTGGCGCTCGAGCGCGAACTGCTGTCCGACCAGAAAGAGCTGGCCGAACACCTGCAACTGCTGGATCTGGGCCGCAATGACGCCGGACGCGTGGCGCAAACGGGCAGTGTGCGGGTGACCGAAAAATTCGTGGTCGAGCGCTATTCGCACGTGATGCACATCGTGTCGAATGTGGAAGGCCGGCTCGCCGCCGGCGAAGATGCCATCAGCGTGCTCAAGGCGACTTTCCCGGCCGGCACGGTATCCGGAGCGCCCAAGGTGCGGGCCATGGAAATCATCGCCGAACTGGAACCGTCCAAGCGCGGCATTTACGCCGGTGCGGTCGGCTACCTGGGTTACAACGGCGATATGGACCTGGCGATTGCCATACGCACGGCGGTCATCAAGGACGGACGGCTGTACGTGCAGGCCGGCGCCGGCATCGTTGCGGATTCCGACCCCGAATCGGAATGGCAGGAAACCCTGAACAAGGCGCGCGCCTTGTTGCGTGCCGCGGAAATGGCCGAAGGCGGGCTGGATACGCGCATAGGCTGACGCGCTTGCCGCCGGGCGCTGCCTGGGCGCCCGTCGCCGTCAAGTCCATTCCGGCCGTATTCCCTGCGGCCAGGTCACCCTGACCGGAAGCGCGCTGCGCCGCCGCCGCGCGTTTTGGCGGCCGCGCGGCGCCGGTTTGCGTGGCGCCGGCAAGCCCTCGAGCGAAAAATATCCTGCCCCGGGCAGGCCATCGGCATGGCCCCCGACGCCCCCGATTAGTGCCGCATGCGCGGTCATGTTGCTGTGCAAGGTGGATGCATGCCAATTTCTGCACGAACTGTCGGCGTCATGCCCAAAAACGGTGCGATCTTTGACATTTGTGAGTAATTTCGCGCAATTAACTAAGGTTTTTTTGCGAGTTTTTAACATTGCCCCTTGCAATATTTTGTGTTGCGATGCAATATCGCGCCATCGGCGCAGACTGGTTTCGGCGACCGATCGAGATGACTTAATTGCAAAAAGGGGCTCTAGATGCAAATCAACGGAAAAGTTGCAGTCATTACCGGCGCGGCGAGCGGTATCGGTCGCGCGCTGGCGCAAGAGTTGGCCCAGCGCGGCGCGAAAGCGATCGCTCTGGTGGACCGCACCGACGCTGCGCTCGACGTGGCGAAATCGATCAATGAGCGCGCCGGCAAAAGCGTCGAAGCCGTGCCTTTCATCGGCGACGTCACGAACGAAGAATTCCGCAAGAAGGTTTTCGACGACATGACCGCTGCGCACGGGCTGCCGAGCATCTGTGTGCCGGCCGCGGGCATTACGCGCGACAAGCTGGCCATCCGCATCGACAAGACCACCGGCAAGGCCAATATCTATTCCAAGGAAGAATTCCAGCTGGTGCTGGACGTGAACCTCGCGGCGCCCATCTACTGGGCGCTGGAAATGATTGCGCGCATCGCCGAAGACCGCTTTGCACGCGGCCTCAAGCGCTGGGATCCGACCGAAGGCGTGCAGGGCGCGATCGTGCTGATCGGCTCGATTTCGTCGCAAGGCAACCGCGGCCAGATTTCCTATTCGGCCACCAAGGCCGGCCTGGAAGGCGCCGCCGCCACGCTCATGATGGAAGCCATGTTCTACGGCGTGCGCAGCAGCGTGCTGCACCCCGGCTTCACCGACACCCCGATGGTGCGTGCCATGGGCGACGAGTACATCGAGAAGCACGTGCTGCCCTACACGATGTTGAAGCGCCTGATCCGTCCGGAAGAAATTGCCGACGCGATCTGTTTCCTGATTTCCAACTCCGCCGTGAGCGGCGAGTTGTGGGCCGACGCCGGCTGGTCGCCGTCTGCCTGATGGGATTTGCGCCCGCCGAGATGGCGGGCCGCCAGCCTGCTTTACCCGCGGCCGCCGTCCGGTGGCCGCATCAGCCCCCTTGTTGCCCCGCCGGCGCTGCCGGCGGTGGCTGATTTGTGCTTCCTGCCGAAGGCGGCACGGTGCCGGCGGCCGGATAGCCGGCATTGTCCAGCGCGCGGTTCCAGGCCGCTGCCTCGAAGCCCGCGATGCGCTCGTTGCCGACCGCAAGCGCCGGTACGAAAGATTCCTTGAGCTTGAAGTCGCGCACGAAAGCGTCGATTTCCTCTTTCGAGCGCAGCGAACGCTCGGCATAGGGCACGCCGCGCTTCTTCAGCAACTGGCGCGCCTGTTCGCAATAGCCGTCGCACTCCACGTTCAGGTACAGCGTGACCGGAAAATTCTGCGCGGCCTGGCGCAGCGTGTAGGGCATGTCCGAGGTATTGATCACGCTATTCGTGCCCAGGCGCTTTTGCTGCACCTGGCGTGCGTCGGCGGGCGGCGGCTCGTCGCTGTAATGCACGCCGCCATTTTTGTCCACCCAGCGGTAAGCCTGCTGGGCCGGCAGTTCGGCTTGCCAGCAGAGGCCCAGCAATAGCAGACAAATCAGGCGTATGCGCTTCATCTGTTGGCTCCGAGGATGATCAGGCCTCAACCATGCCGCTGTGCCGCAGCAATGCATCCACGCGCGGTTCGCGTCCGCGGAAGGCCTTGAAAGATTGCAGGGCTGGCCGGGCGCCGCCCATGGCCAGAATTTCGTCCAGAAAGCGCATGCCGGTGCGGCGATCGAGCACGCTGTAGGGCGTGCTGGCGCGCGCTGCCTCTTCGAACGCTTCGAAAGCGTCCGCCGACAGCACTTCCGCCCACTTGTAACTGTAGTAGCCGGCCGCGTATCCACCCGCAAAGATGTGCGAAAAGCTGTTCGGGAAGCGGTTCCACGGCGGCGGCACGAGTACCGCGACTTCGCGCCGGACTTCGGCCAGCAGGTCGAGGCAGGAACCGCCGCCCTGGGCGTCGAAATCGTCGTGCAAACGCATGTCGAACAGTGCGAATTCGATCTGCCGCAAGGTTTGCAGGCCGGACTGGAAATTTTTCGCCGCCAGCATGCGATCGAACAGCTCGCGCGGCAGTGCCGCGCCGGTTTCGACATGGCCGCTCATGGCGCAGAGCACATCCCATTCCCAGCAGAAATTTTCCATGAACTGGCTGGGCAATTCGACCGCGTCCCATTCCACGCCGTGTATGCCGGCTACGGCCAGTTCGTCCACGCGCGTGAGCAGGTGGTGCAAACCATGTCCGGCTTCGTGAAATAGCGTAAGCACTTCGTCGTGCGTGAAACAGGCCGGCTTGTCGCCCACCGGCGCGGAAAAATTGCAGGTCAGATAAGCGATGGGCTTCTGTACGCCGCCGGCGATGCGCCGGCGCGACCGCGCCTCGTCCATCCAGGCGCCGCCGCGCTTGGTTTCGCGCGCGTAGAGGTCGATGTAGAACTGGCCGACCAGTTCGCCGTCGCGCTCGATGCTGTAGAAGCGCACGTCCTCGTGCCAGGTTGGCGCCTGTGTTTCGCGCAGCGTGACGCCGTAGAGCGCCTCGATGACGCGGAACAGGCCGGCCAGCACCTTGGGCTGCGGCAGATACTGCTTCACCTCTTCGTCCGAAAAGCTGTAGCGCGCTTCTTTGAGTTTTTCCGAGGCGTAAGGAATGTCCCAGGCTTCGAGTTGCGGCAGGTTCAGTTCGCGCGCGGCAAATTCGCGCAATTCGGCCAGATCGCGCTCGGCGTAGGGCCGCGCGCGGCGTCCCAGGTCGCGCAGGAAATCCAGCACCTGTTGCGGCGACTCGGCCATTTTTGGGACCAGCGACAGTTCCGCGAAACTGGCGTAACCCAGCATGCGCGATTCTTCGGCACGCAATGCCAGAATGCGCTGTATGAGCGGCCCGTTGTCCCATTCCGGGTGGCCGGCTTCGCCGGAAAATTCCGACGCGCGCGTGGCATTGGCGCGATACATGCGCGCGCGCAGATCGCGCTTGTCCGCGTACTGCATGAGCGGCAGATAGGACGGCATGTGCAGCGTGAATTTCCAGCCGGCGCGGTTTTCCCGCTCTGCGGCGGCACGCGCGGTATGCACGGCGTCGGCGGGAATGCCGGCCAGCAGGCTTTCGTCCTCGACCCATTCGGCGTGGGCGTTGGTGGCGTCGAGCAGGTTTTCGGAAAATTTGGCGCCCAGTTGCGCCAGTTCTTCCTGGATTTCCTTGAAGCGCGGTTTCAGTTCGTCGGCCAGTTCGGCGCCCGACAGGCGGAAGTCGCGGATGTCGTTATCGATCACGCGCTGTTGCGCGGGGGCCAGCGCGGCGAATTTGCCGGATGCACGGATGGCCTTGAATTTCTTGAACAATTCCAGGTTCTGGCCAAGATCGGTGTAATACGCGGTAATGGCCGGCAAACTCTGGTTATAGGCTTCGCGCCACTCCGGTACGTCCATCACGCCATGCATGTGCCCGACCATGCCCCAGGCGCGCGACAGGCGTTCGCCCGCGTCGGTGAGCGGGGCGACGAAATTGTCCCAGTCCGGGCTGGCGGCGCTAGCGGCAAGTTGCGCGATGAGCGCGCGGTTTTCGTCTATGAGCTGGTTGATGGCCGGTGCGACGTGTTCGGCACGCAAGGCGTCGAAGCGCGGCAGGCCGGAAAAATCGAGTAAGGGGTTCATTTTTGACTCTGACAGTAAGTATCGGATTCGATCCGCAATGACTTGAACGCCGGCCGCGCGGTGCGGGCGGGCGGCGGCCGCTCGTGCCTGACCGTGAGCCACCTAGCTACCCAGCAGGCGCTCCTGGGCTTCGCGGTATTTGGCGGCCGTGCGGGCAATCACTTCGGGCGGCAGGCGCGGTCCCGGCGCGCGCTTGTCCCAGTCCAGGGTTTCCAGGTAGTCGCGCACATACTGCTTGTCGAAAGACGGCGGGTTATGCCCTTCGCGCCACTCGCCGGCCGGCCAGAAACGCGAGGAATCCGGCGTCAGTGCTTCGTCTATCAGGTGCACGACGCCATTTTCGTCGGTGCCGAATTCGAATTTGGTATCCGCGATCAGGATGCCGCGCGCGCGCGCATAGTCTGCGGCGTCCAGGTAGAGCTGTATGGCCAGGCGGCGCACGGTGTCGGCCGTGGCCGCGCCGAGCAGGGCACGGGTATGCTCAAAATCGATATTTTCGTCGTGCGCGCCGACTTCGGCTTTGGTGGCCGGCGTAAATATGGGTTCCGGCAGGCGTGTCGCGAGCGCCAGTCCCGGCGGCAGGGCGATGCCGCACACCGCGCCGCTGGCCTGGTAGTCCTTCCAGCCCGAACCGATCAGGTAGCCACGCACCACGGCTTCCACGGGCAGGGCATTGAGGCGCTTCACGACCACCGAGCGGCCGGCCACCTGGGCGCGTTCGGCGTCGGTGCGCACCACGTCTTCGGGCGCGATGCCGGTCAGGTGGTTGGGCGCAAAGCGCGCCAGGCGCTCGAACCAGAAATTCGATACGGTGTTGAGTACCTTGCCTTTGCCCGGTATCGGGTCGGGCAGGATCACGTCGAATGCGGACAGGCGGTCGGTCGTGACGATGAGCAAATGCGCGGCATCAACCGCGTAAATGTCGCGCACCTTGCCGCGCCCGACGAGTGGCAGGCTGGCGATGGACGATTCGTACAGGGCGTCGGTCATGGTCTGTGGGACAGGGCGCAAGCGGGCAAGGACTATTCGCGCACGTAAGGCTTGTTCTGCTCGCGCTTGTCTTTTTCGTAGGGAAAGCGGATATGCCCGTAGCGCACCACGAGCACGGCCACCGTAAGCAGCAGGATGGAACTCGATACGGCCAGTATGCGCCACTCCTCCAGGTCGTGCACGTCGAGGATAAGATAGCGCGCCAGCGATACCATGGCGATATAGAGCGGAAAGCGCACCGGCAATTGCCCGGTGCGGAAATACTGGCCGACCATGGCCAGCACTTCGAGGAACAGGAACAGCAGCAGCAAATCCGACAGGCGCACCTGGTGCGCCTGCAGCATGGAATTGATTTCCTGCAGCATGGCCACCGCGGTGGCGATCACGATCGCCAGCAGGCCCAGATGCTCTATGCCATCCACGCCTATCTGCATCGCGCGCCGCACGCGCATGAATGTGCTCGATTCCTTATCCATATCCATGCCTCCGCAAAGCAGCCTGGCGCTGCCCGGCGCCAAGGGCGCGCCGGGCGGCAGGTTCCGGCGGGCGCGTGCGGGCTAGCCGGGCAGGCAGCCGCACTGCGCCCGTGCGCGCTGCTTAGTTGACGGTTTGCGCGAGGGCGCCGGAGGCGTACAGGCTGGCCACGGCCACCAGCGACTGCGCCTTGATTTTCGCGCCCTGGCCTTCGCAGCCGAACTGAACGTAGCGCTGCTTGCAGATTTTCTTGGCGGCTTCGCGCGCCGGCTTGAGATAGTCGCGCGGATCGAACTTGGACGGGTTTTCGGCCATGTAGCGGCGTATCGCCCCGGTCATGGCGAGGCGTATGTCGGTGTCGATATTGATCTTGCGCACGCCGTGCTTGATGGCTTCCTGGATTTCTTCGACCGGCACGCCATAGGTTTCTTTCATGTCGCCGCCGAACTGGCGGATTTCCGCCAGCAAATCCTGCGGCACCGAGGACGAGCCGTGCATCACCAGGTGGGTGTTGGGAATGCGCCGGTGGATTTCTTTCACGCGCGTGATGGCCAGAATGTCGCCGGTGGGCTTGCGCGTGAATTGGTAGGCGCCGTGCG
>JAEUNN010000016.1 GCA_016791085.1 Rhodocyclaceae bacterium
CGTCGCGGTAGGCGACTGCGGCTGCGACGGCGGCATATTCGGCGAAAACTACGCCTGCCGCGGCCGCGTCGCCAACGTGATTCCGGTGGACGTCGCCGTGCCCGGCTGCCCGCCCCCACCGCTGGAAATCATGCGCGGCATATTGACGGCGGTTAGACGGCTGAAACCTGGCGCGTAAAGCCGCGGCCTGGAATCAAGCCTTTCGTCCTGCGCGACCGGCGTAGTGGCGTAGGATGCCGGTGAGCGCAAGCGAACCGCATCGATCGAACAAGCCGGCGATGGTGCGCCACACCCCATGCAGCCCATCCCGGCCGCTTCGAAGCTGCGACGCAACCCCAAATCCACCGGACGAGCCTTGAATTTACCCGGTCCTTGGAATCCGCGCGTGCGCACCGGCACCCCACCACTGACCGGCCTGAACTTCATCGAGAGCCAAAAATCCTCACAAACATGCGGATTTTCTTGCGCTCAGCCGGAATTCCGACAACAATCCTCACATTCATGAGGATTCGACCATGCAAGTCACCCTAGCCGAAGCCAGCCAGGTCGGCGCTGCCGTGAAGGCGGCGCGCAAAGCGCAGCGAGTACGCCAGGACGACGCGGCGGGCGCGATAGGCGTCAGCGAAAATTTCCTCGGCAAGGTGGAACGCGGCAGCACCTCCGTGCACTGGGGCAAACTGTTCGAAGTGCTGCACGGCCTGGGCATACGCGTGGTGCTGGACTTGCCCGACGAAGCCGAATCCTGGCTCGCGCGCGGGGAAACCAGGCAAACTCGCGGCACGCCATGAGCGAGCGCACGCTGCTCGCGGCTATCGACACGCTGGCGGTGGGCACGCTGCGCGAGCGCGACGGCAATTGGTCATTCCGCTACGAATCGAGCTGGCTTGCCCATGCGCGCGCATTTCCGCTCAGCCCGCATTTGCCGCTATCGGGCGGCGCCATCGAAGATAGCGCCACCCTGCGCCCGGTAGAGTGGTATTTCGATAACCTGCTGCCCGAAGAATCCCAGCGCGAACTATTGGCGCGCGACGCCCGTATCGATGCCGCCGATGCATTTGGGCTCCTCGCCTGGTATGGCGCGGAATCCGCCGGTTCCGTCACGCTGCGCGCGCCGGACGCGGCGCCCGAGCCGGCGGGCGGCTTGAAGCCACTCGGCGACGCCGAACTGATGCGCCGCATAGACCAGATGCCGCGCCAGGCGCTGGCACATGGCGCGCCAAAGCGCATGTCGCTCGCCGGCGCGCAACACAAACTGGCCGTCGTGCTGGAAGCGGGCGAGCTTTTTGAACCGTCCGGCGCACTAGCGTCCAGCCATATACTCAAGCCCGCCCATCCGCTCGGCGATTACCCGCATTCCGTAATCAACGAATGGTTCGTGATGCGGCTCGCCCAGCGGCTGGGCCTGGCCGTGCCCGAAATTCAGCGCCGCTACCTGCCGGCGCCGATTTACCTGATCGCGCGCTTCGACCGCCGCCGCACGCCATCCGGCTGGCAGCGCCTGCACGCCCTGGACGCCTGCCAGTTGCTGGGCATCGCGCGGCTGTTCAAATACAGCGCAGGCAGCGTCGCGCGGCTGGCACAACTCGCGCAAGCCTGCCGCAGCCCGGCCGTGGCGCGCTCGCGCTTGTTCGGCTGGCTGGTATTCAACATGCTGACCGGCAATTCCGACGCCCACCTGAAAAACCTCAGTTTCATGATGTCGCACGAGGGCGTGCAACTCGCGCCGTTTTACGACCTGCTCTGCGTGGCCGCTTACGACACCCCCGCCTACGATCAATCGGGCTGGCCGCAACAAACACACCTGGCCTGGCCGCTACCCGGCGCCCAGCGCTTTGCCGAATTGCACCGCCGCGTACTGATCGAAGCCGGCGCAAACCTGGGCCTCGCCCCCAGCACCGCCGCCCGCCAACTGGAAAGCCTGCGCGCGCGCATCAGCAAGGAGGCGGAAATTTTGTATGCCGAAGTCGAAGCAGAATATTCCGCATCGGATACACAGTCCGATGCCGCACTCGCTACGGCGCGCGCGGGCGAATTGCGCTGCCTGCGCGTAATCGTGCATACCATCATCCGCGACATGGTCGAGCGACTCGCCTGAAGCTTGGCACGACAGCATGGCCCGAGCGGGGGTAAGGCGCCCATCCCCGTAGGAAATTCCGCCGAATGAGGCGCGGCGGCACCCATGTTCAAGCCCGCCTGCCCAGGCGCGCGAAAGCCCGCATGGCGTAGGATGCCGGTGAGCGCAAGCGAACCTATTTTCCCCAGTTGACCGCTCCGAAACTCCGACAAACGTCTGAAAGAGTCCGATCGTTCCCACGCCGGAGCGTGGGAACGATGAATTGCCGCAAATCCTGCGGACGGGGCACAATGCCCCGTCCGGCCGTCGGTGCCAGCCGAATACGGCGCGCGCTCGACGTGGCCAATCGCTACGCTGCGGATCGGCGCCCCGCCACACGCCGGGCAGGCGCAGCCGCCGGCGCTCCGACGCCGGCAGCCACGCCCGCCCTACCCTGCCTGCCTGGGGGAAAACCCTCGGGCAAGCCGGAAGCCAATG
>JAEUNN010000048.1 GCA_016791085.1 Rhodocyclaceae bacterium
TGCGGCGCGAATTGCTCGGGGGCCCAGGCGCCGGGCCGGACGGCGCCTGCGACATTTTGTGGCCGGCCTATCTGCGCTGGGGCGAAAGCTTTGCCGATCGCCTGACCGGCGAATTTTGCTGTGCGCTGTGGGATGGCGCGCGCAAAAAACTCATGCTGGCACGCGACCATATCGGCCAGCGCCCACTTTTTTACCATTGCGGCAAGCGCGCGGTTTATTTCGCGGCCGAGGTACATGCGCTACGCGCCTGGCCGGACGTGCCGCGCGGCATCGACGACGCCGGTCTGGCGCGGCGCATGCTGGCGCTTGCCGGCGAAAGCAGCTGTCTCGCCGGCATCGGCCGCGTGCTGCCCGGACAAATCCGTGTGTTCGAGCGCGGGCATAGCCGCGCACACTTTTACTGGCAGCCGCAGCAGCAAGCGCCGTTGCGGCTAAAAAGCCACGCCGAGTACGCCGCGGCGCTGCGCGCCGCGCTGGAGCTGGCCGTACGCCGGCAACTGCCCGCGGCCGGCGCGCTGGTCACGCGCATCAGCGCCGGCCTGGACAGCACCAGCGTCACCGCGCTGGCCGCGCTGGAACTGGCCCGTCAGGGGCGCGAACTGGTCGCGGTCACCGCCGTGCCCCAGGCCGGTTTCGACGCCGCGCGCTGGCCCGGCGTGCTGTGCAACGAAGCGCCGTTGGCGGCGCTGGTCGCGCAGCGCCACGCCAACGTCCAACACCTGCTGTTGCCCAACGACGCGGTAAGTCTGCCCACGGCCTTGCGGCGCATGACCCGCCAATGGCAGGCGCCGGTGCGCGGCGGCGCCAACACCACCTGGATATGCGGCGTCGAACGTCTGGCCGCAGAGCGTGGCGCGCGCTGCATACTTGGCGCGGCGGCTGGCAACCTGGGCGCCAGTTATAGCGGACTGAGTTCCTTGCCGCGCCTGTTCGCGCAAGGCCGCTGGCTGCGTCTTGCTCAGCTCGCGCGTGGCCTGCATTCCCGCGGCTGGAAGTGGCGGGCCGTCGCAAACCTGGTTGTCGGCGCACATTTGTCGCCGCGCAGCATGAACCGGCTGCGCGGCCTGGCCGGCAAACCGCCCGAACTGGCGCAGCGCGACCTGGTGTATGTGCGGCCGCAATTCATTGCCGAGTGCGGCTTGGACGGCGCGAACGGCGACCCGGGGATAAGGACGGACAGGCGCTTTGCCGACGACGGCGTGCAACTGCGCCTGCACTTGCTGCGCATGCAGGATTTCGGCCCGCGCCTGGCCGCACTATGGAGTGAATCCGGCTGCTGGCTGGCCGACCCCATGGCCGACAAAACGCTGCTGGAACTATGCCTGGCCATACCCGACGAGCAGTTCATGCACGGCGGCGAACCGCGCGCCCTGTTCCGCACGGCGGTGGCCGACCTGCTGCCGCCCGAGGTGCTGTACGGAAAAATGCGCGGCAAACAATCGGCCGACCAGATTTTGAGCTTGCAGCGCAGCCTGCCCGAGTGGCTACGGCTCATGGAACAGCTCATGGCCCATGACATGGCGCGCCGGGTACTCGATCTGCCGCGCATGCAGGACATGTTGCGGCGCCTGCCGGCCGCCGATCCGGCCCCGCGCAGCCACGAAGACCTGCGCTACACCGGGCTCATCAATGCCCTCTCGGCGGGTATTTTCATCCTGCAGGAAAGCGCGTAACGGTCCGATCAAGCCGCGCTGCGCGGTTTGAAGCGCATGATTTCGCGAAATTCCGGCACGCTTTCCGCACCGGTCACGACGCTGTCGCCGGCCACCACCCATACATGCGCGTCGGAGTCGCGCGCGCTGCCTGCCGGCAGTTTGCGCACGCCATAACAAAGTTCCGCGGCTATGCCGCGCCGGCACAGCATGCGCTGGGCCGCCATGCCCTGGTGGAAACAGCGCGCCGGCCAGGGCAGGCGCCGCGCGCAGGCCGCAACGGCCCAGCGCACGCGCTGCAAACTGGCCGGGACGGACCTGCACGCCTGCCGCCCGGCAACACGAGGCCGCAAATAGATTTGTACGCGCTCGAAACTGCAGCAGCGCAGCACCAGAGCGGCCCAGCCGAGCCAGCACAGTGCCTCGAACACCACGCCCAGGTCGCGCCGCCGCGCCAGCACCGCGCGCAACACGCCGCCTGTAGGCTGGCGCTTCACGCCAGATAGCCCAGGCGGCGCATGAGCTCGCCGTGGTCGCGTTCTATGAGTGCGACCTGGTGCGCGGACAGTTCGTCGCGCCAGGCGCCGGCAAGGCCACGCCTGAAAAATTTTGCGGCGCGCCCGGTATTGGCCTTGTAGCCGTACTTTTGTTCGCGTGCCTGCAGGCTGTCGAAGCGGCAGGCCGCCACGGCGCGCTCCAGGCGCCCGCCGCCGGCATCCAGGCCCAGGAAGTCGAATACCGCGCCGAACGTGGCTTCCGGCTCGCTCAGCAGGTTCTCGTAGCGTACGGTGAGCATGCTGAGCGGCGCGGCCAGCCAGCTTTGCACGTTATGGCTCCAGCTCGACACGAATTGCGGCAACTGATCGATCAGTTGCCCCGGCAGATAGCCCAGGAGCAGCGAGCGACGGCCCATCATGTCTATGGCGTGGTCAGTGCTGGTGTCGAAATAGTGCGCCAGGGACACCGCCACGTCGCGCGGATCGCGTATCACCTGGACCACCTTGCCTATCAGTTCGGGCGGGAAGGGGGGCGGCAGTTCGGGGCGCGGCGCGAAATAGCAGTCGTGAACCTTCCAGTAGGCCGGGAGATCCGCCGCGGCCGCGACGCTGCGGCAGTAGGCGGGCTTGGCGGCGTGCAGCGCTTCCACAGTCAAATCGCTGGATTCGACCCCCATGAGGTCGTCGAACATGGCGCGGCCGAACAGCAGCGGAAAATCCATATCGAATTTGTGCGCCTCGGCCCGCTCCGGATAAAAGTACTCGTTCAGTACCGCGCGCAGCCAGGTGTTGCCCGACTTCGGGTAGGAACAGAGAAGGTTCAACACTCCCAACGCGCGCTTTCCCGTTCCACGAGTTCCGCGACCTGGTCCAGATCGTCCAGGCTGCGCTGGCGGTCCAGCGTGTTGATCGCAAGCTGCGCGGCGATCTTTCCGGCGGCCTCGAACAATTGCGTCTGGCGGCCCATGGCCAGCGCCGGACGATGCCGATAAACGTTGTTTGCGAGCGCCTTCATGGCCCACATGGCGGGCAGCGGTGCCGTGCGCGGAGCGCTGCGCGGACCGCCCCAGCGCAACACGAAAATGCCGCCGAGGCGCGTCGCCTCGGAACAGAACGCGGCGCGCGCGGGCAGGGCGTATTTGTCCAGTTGCGCGCGCTCGCGCTCCATGCCGCCGGGATCGACGCCGAGCGCACCCAGCGCGTCCTGCCACAGGCGCAGGCGCGGCATGGCCGGCCAGACCAGCGGTCCGGCGGGCGAGCGGATGTCGATCACGCTCACGTCGTCGCACAGCAAGGCGTGGCCGCGCTCCACGAGTTTGGCCGCCAGCGTGGATTTGCCTATGCCCGAGGGGCCGCAAAACGCCAGCGCCCGCGCGCGTATGCGCACACAGGAGGCATGCAGCGGAAACAGTCCGCGCTGGTGGCACAGCATGCCCAGCACCGTGCCGAGCAAAAAAACGCGGATGTCCGACATGGCCGCGGCGGGCGCCGCTTCTATGGTGATTTCGCGCCCGTCACGCACCAGATAGTTGGCCACCCCGGCAATTTCGAGCCGGCAGTTGCCCGCCGCATCGACCTGAGTAAATGGCGTGGCGAAAGCGGCGCCGGCCAGCGCCGGCGGCACGCTGCCGAAGCGCGCCGTCACATCCACCGGATGGTCGTCCTGCGGCCACCGCATTGCGTCCGCCAGCGGCACTTCGGAGCGGAAGCGCCAGCCGCACAGCAAATAGTCCTGCATGGGCGGGCATCAGTCCGCGCAAACGCGGATCATGTCGCGGGCCTGAAGCTGGCCCAGAAAATCCAGCACGTCCTGTTCTATCCGGCCCGGGGCCGCGCGATAGCGCGTGGCTAGTTCCGCACATAGTTCGCCGACCGTGACCGGATGGGCCAGACGCGCCCAGATGATGCTGCCTATGCCGTCCAGCCCGGCGTATTGGCCGTCCTTGAGGCTCATGAGCACGAATTCGCCATTCACGTCCACGGACAATGCTTCGGGACTGGTACTGACCCGGCTGTGCGGGCCGAGGGGCGGCAACGTAGTGGTCATCGCAATGGGAAACAGGACTGTCAGGTAATAGCTGCGATCGGCGCCCGGGCGGGGCAGGTTCAAGTCACCCGGAATTATACGCGGCAGACGCTATGCCGCCGCGGGCCGATAGTGCCGATTAGCGTGCCAAGCTGGGTTAAAATCGGCCTGCCTTTAGCCGCAGCAAGCATGAGAGCGCACACCGTGCCGACCGCCACCGAGACTGAACAGGTACTCGCCACGCCCATGGGCGGTCGCAGCGTGGGCGAACATATCGCCGCGGCGCTCGCGCGCGGCCAGCTCATCGCGCGCGGCGACGCCGGCTGGACGATAGCCGACACGGGCCGCTCCGGCAGTTTCGTGTATGGCGCAAAGCCGATGCCGGTGTCCTGCCAGCTGCTCATGCACGGCCTGTTCAAAGCCGCCTACGGCCAGCAGCGCGTGCCCTACAATTGCCGCAACTGTTACAAGGTCAGGCTGGCGCCGCGAACTTTCCGCGAACTCATGGCGGTGCACGAGTTGGCGCGACCTTACACCGAACTGCCCTGGAAATGCGGCAGCACGCTCCATGCGCCGTATTCGTCCGGGGTATACGCGGCGTTTTTCTACCTGCAGGGGCTGGACGCGGCACGGAATTTCTACCACGCGCTGCGCGCCCGGATGGCCGCACACCCGCAAATTGCGCCCGATCTGCCGATGCGCATCAAGCGCGGCTGCACGCTGTACGAAGTGGCCTGCGGGCCGTCCGACCGCTATCCGGTGGCGCCCGAAGCCGTGGAATCCTGGCTGTTGCCGCGCCTGCAGCATGCCGCCAGGGCGCCCGTGCCGCTGCCGGTCGTCATGCACCGCTGGCTCGAAGCCGCGCACAAGGTCGGCGACACCACCTACCTGGAACACACCGGCGGCCGGCCCCTGCATCCGGCCGGCCTCAGTTATGATCCCGGCCCGGCCGCATGAAGCGGCGCCGCGTACTTGCCCCGGCGCATTGCCGCATACGGCGTGCCGGACTATAGTGCGCGCAACGGAGGACGCAATGATTACCACCGACCATCAGGATCAACTCGTTTCCACGACCGTATTCGGCGAATTCACGCTGGCGGATTTCAAGGAATTCGAAGAGCAGGTCAATTACAAGCTCAGATTTTCCGACGGCCTGGACCTGTTGCTGGACCTGCGCGAAATGGCCGGCTTCACGCTGGACATGGCCTGGGAAGAAATTCGCTATGCGCGCGCCCACACCGACGATTTCGGGCGTATCGCGGTGCTCGCGGCCAGCCAGTGGGTGGCCTGGAGCGCCTGGGTATCGCAAATGTTCGTGAATGCCGACGTGCGCGTTTTCGACGACGAAGCCGAAGCGCGCGCCTGGCTGGCGGAGCGCGAGGAATGATCAAACTGTCCGGCCAGCTCATCAGCGCGGCCGAACTGCACCGCCTGCTGCAAACCAATTCGGCGCTGGCCGTGGATTGCCGGCACAGCCTGGCCGATCCGGCGTTCGGCCGCAATGCCTATCTGCACGGGCATCTGCCCGGCGCGGTATTCGCCCACCTCGACGAAGATTTGTCGGGGCCTTGCAGCGGCTCGAACGGCCGCCACCCGCTGCCGGACGCGGATCGCCTGGCGCGCCGCCTGGCCGAACTGGGTGTACGCGCCGACCACCTGGTGGTGGCCTACGACGACGCCGGCAGCATGTTCGCGGCGCGTCTGTGGTGGCTGCTGCGCTGGCTCGGGCATGAACGCGTGGCCGTGCTGGACGGCGGCCTGCAAGCCTGGCAGGCCGCCGGGCTGCCGCTGGAAAGCGCCGTTCCCGGCCATCCGCCGGGCGACTTCCGGCGCCGCGCGGCGGCCGCGCATACGGTGTGCGCGGGCGACGTGCAGGGTGCGCTGGAAAGCGAAAGCATGCTGGTCGTGGATGCGCGCAGCCCGGACCGCTATCGCGGCGAAAACGAAACGCTAGACCCGGTGGGCGGCCACATTCCGGGCGCCGTGAATCGCTTTTTCCGCGACAACGTCGACGCCCAGGGCCGTTTCCACAGCCCCGCGCACCTGCGCGAACAGTGGCAGGCCATACTGGGCCCGCGCCACGCCCACGAAATCGTGCATCAATGCGGCTCCGGCGTGACCGCCTGCCACAACCTGCTGGCCATGGAAATCGCCGGCCTGACCGGCTCCAGACTGTATCCGGGATCCTGGAGCGAATGGTGCGCCGACCCGGCCCGTCCGGTCGCGCGCGGCTAGACCCGGAAGGCCTGCAGAGCGCAATCCGAGCAGGGAATTTGCGCCGCCCGGCGCCCTCGCGGGGTGGAAAAGCGCGGCACAGGCATCGCGCGCGGCTCAAACAGGAGGGGCCATCCAGCCCGTCCTCCCTGAAGCGGGACCGGGTATTCTCCCCGTCCCGAACGTTTGGCGCCCTCGCGGCATAGGGGAGTTCCTTGCCGGATCGCCGCAAACCTTGCGCACGGGTCGAAATTCGCCGTTCGGCGCCAGACACTGCGTTGCGTGGCGGCAAGCCCGCCGCGCCCAGCGCTTAAGCCGCACTTAACCTGTCCTGCCCAAAATCGCGCCTCACGTGTGGCGAAGGGCAGGCATGCTTCGGTTTCGGTTATTGCTGGTGGTTTGCGGGGCGCTGGCCTCTACGCTGGTTGCGGCGGCCGATGCAATTTCGGTTTCAGCCGCGCAAATCCGCGCAATGGGGATAGAAGTTGCCGCGGCGGATTCGGCGTCGGCGCTGGCATCGGCCGCGCTGCCGGCGCGTGTGGTGGTGGCACAGGACCAGTTGCGCGTACTCGCGGCGCCGGTGGCCGGCATGGTCGAGTGGCTGGGGCCGGCGCCCGGTGCGGCGGTGAAGCGCGGCCAGCCCCTGGCGCGCATCGCCGGCGCGCAGGTGCTGGAACTGCAAAGCGGCGCGCTGCAGGCCGCGAGCCAGTTGCGCCTGGCGCGCGATGCCTTGGCGCGCGACGAGCAGCTGTTTGCCGAAGGGCTCATTTCCATGGCGCGCCTGTCGGCGAGCCGCGCCGCCGCCGCGCAGGCCGAGGCGCTCTCGGCCGAGCGCAGCCAGGGGCTGGCGCTGGCCGGCGCGAAGCCGGGCCGTGTAGGCAGCGCACTCGAATTGCTGGCGCCGGCCGATGGCGTGGTGCTCGACCAGGCGGTGCAGCTCGGTCAGCGCGTCGAGGCGTCCACACTCATTTACCGCATCGCCCGCACCGACCTGCTGTGGCTGGAAATCCAGGCGCCGCTGGCATTGGCCGCGGCGTACCGGCTGGGCGCCCAGGTGCGCACGGCGCAACAGGGCGTGCGCGGCAAGCTCATTTCGGTGGGCGCGGCGGTGGAGCCGGGCAGCCAGTCGCTGTTGCTGCGCGCCCAGGTCGAACAAGGCGCTACGGCCTTGCGCCCGGGGCAACTCGTGGAGGTGCAAGTGGATGCCGCCGCGGACGGTGTGCGACTGCCGGCCGCGGCACTTCTGCGCCAGGCCGGCACCACGCTGGTATTCGTGCGCCAGGGCAGCGCCTCCGCCGATCCGGTCAGTTTCATGGCGCAGGAAGTGCGGCTGCTGGCGCAAAGCGGGAATAGCGTGGTGGTCGGCGGGCTGGCCGCCGGCACGCCGGTGGCGGTGAAGGGCCTGTCGGCGCTCAAGGCGGTGTGGACCGGGGTGGGGAAACAGTAAGTGCTCGTCCGCCTGATCCAGTTTTCGCTGACCCAGCGCCTGCTGGTGCTGGTATTGGGGCTCATGCTCGCGGCAGCCGGCCTGTATGCGCTGCGCGGACTGCCCATAGACGCATTCCCGGATGTATCGACCACCCAGGTCAAGCTCATCATGAAGGCGCCGGGCATGACGCCGGAAGAGGTGGAAACGCGCATCGCCATCCCGCTTGAGCAGGAATTGCTGGGCATACCTCAGCAGCGCCTGTTGCGCTCGACGTCCAAATACGCGCTGACCGACATCACCATAGATTTCGAGGACGGTACCGACATCTATTGGGCGCGCCAGCAGGTTGCCGAGCGCCTGGCCGGCGCGGCGGCGGCTTTGCCCGCCGGGGTGAGCGGCGGGCTTGCGCCCATCACCACGCCGCTCGGGGAAATGTTCATGTTCACCATCGAGGGCGATATTCCGATGGCGGACAAGCGCGCCCTGCTGGATTGGGTGATACGGCCGCAGTTGCGCACCGTGCCGGGCGTGGCCGACGTGAATAGCCTGGGCGGACTGGTGCAGGCCTTCGAGGTGATCGCCGCGCCGGCAGCGCTCGCCGCGCGCGGACTGACGCTCGCGGATTTGCGCGCGGCGCTCGAAGCCAATAACCGCAATGACGGTGCCGGCCGCCTGGCAGGCGGCGAAGAAACCTTGCTGGTGCGCGCGGAAGGCGCCGTACGTTCGCTCGACGACCTGCGCGCCATCGTGCTGCGCGCCCGCAACGGCAGCGTGGTGCGCGTGGGCGACGTGGCGGAATTGCGCATGGGCAGCCTCACGCGCTATGGCGCGGTCACGCGCAGCGGGCGCGGCGAAGCGGTGCAGGGCCTGGTGCTGGGTTTGCGCGGTGCGAATGCCCAGGCGGTGGTGGACGGCGTCAAGGCCAAACTCGCGGATATCGCACCCACGCTGCCGGCCGGCGTGTCCATCGAGCCGTTCTATGACCGCAGCAGTCTGGTCGAACGCGCCGTGCATACCGTCACCAAGGCGCTGGTCGAAGCGATCGTGCTGGTGGTTTTGCTGCTGCTGGCCTTCCTCGGCAATTTGCGCGCCGCGGTGGTGGTGGCGCTCACCTTGCCGCTGTCGGCGCTGGCCACCTTCATATTGATGCGCATGTTGGGGCTGTCGGCCAATCTGATGAGCCTGGGCGGGCTGGCCATTGCCATCGGCATGCTGGTCGATGCGGCCGTGGTGGTCGTGGAAAACGTCGAAACCCGGTTGGCCGGGGCTCCGCCGCAACTGCCGCTGCTGCACCTGATCTATCGCGCCGCCAGCGAGGTCGCCACGCCGGTGGCCTCGGGCATACTGATCATCGTGATCGTGTTCGTGCCGCTGCTGACGCTGCAGGGCCTGGAAGGAAAAATGTTTGCGCCGGTGGCCATCACCATCGTGTGCGCCCTGACCGCCTCGCTGCTGCTGGCGCTCAGCGTGATACCGGTGCTGGCGTCTTACCTGTTGCGGCGCGAGCAGCACCACACGCCCTGGCTGGTGGCGCGCCTCGATGCCGCCTATGCGCGCGCGCTCGGCTACGCGCTCGGCCACGGCCGGCAGCTCGCGCTGCTGGCTTTGCTGCTGCTGGGCGCGGCGGCGGCCGCCTATACGGCGCTGGGGAAAACTTTCATGCCCACCATGGACGAGGGCGACCTCATCATGCAGCTCGAAAAGCTGCCATCCATAGGCCTCGAGCAAACCATAAGCGTGGACGGACGCGTGCAGCGCGCGGTGCTGGAACAGGTGCCGGAAGTCAAGGCCATCGTGGCGCGAAGCGGTTCGGACGAACTGGGGCTCGATCCCATGGGCCTGAACCAGACCGACACCTTCCTGGTGCTGCAGCCGCGCGAGACCTGGCGCAATCCCGATCCGGCCTGGCTGAGCGACCAGTTGCGCCGCGTGATGGCGGACTTTCCCGGCATGGGCGTGACCTTCACCCAGCCCATAGACATGCGCGTGTCGGAAATGCTGACCGGTGTGCGCGGCGACCTGGCCATAAAAATTTACGGGCCGGATTTGCCCACGCTGAACGAACTTGCCGGCCGCATCGAAGCTGCCGTGAAAGCCGTGGCGGGCGCCGAAGACACGTTCACGGTGAAAAATGCCGGCGTGCAGTACCTGCGCGTGGCCATAGACCGTCTGGCCGCCGGGCGTTTCGGCCTCAACGTGGATGACATAGAGCGCGAACTGAAAGCCCTCATCGAAGGGCAAAGTACCGGAACGGTGATCGACGCGGGCCGCCGCGTTCCGATACTTTTGCGCGGGCCGGATGCGCTGCGCAATTCGCCGGCCGAATTCGAACAATTGCGCGTCGGCACGCCGGACGGCGGCAGCATCGCGCTGGGCGCCGTGGCGCGCCTGCTGTATGAGGACGGCCCCATCAAGGTGGAGCGCGAAAACGCCCAACGCTATGCCGTCGTGCAATCCAACGTGCGCGACCGCGACCTGGTGGGTTTCGTCGAAGACGCCAAAGCCGCCGTCGCGCGCGAAGTCAAATTGCCGGCCGGCTACCGGCTGGTCTGGAGCGGGCAGTTCGAAAACCAGCAGCGCGCCGCGGCACGCCTGGCGGTGGTCGTACCGGTGGCGCTATTGCTGATTTTTTTCCTGCTGTTTTCCACCTTCCGCTCGGTGCGGCAGGCCTTGCTTATCCTTTCCAACGTGCCTTTCGCCATGGTGGGCGGCGTGTTCGGGCTGCTCATCGCGCGCGAATACCTGTCCGTGCCGGCTTCGGTCGGTTTCATCGCCCTGTTGGGCATTGCGGTCCTGAACGGCGTGGTCATGGTGAGCCATTTCAACCAATTGCTGGCCGAGGGCAAAGAACTGGGCGAAGCCGTGTACGACGGCGCGCGGCGCCGCCTGCGGCCGGTGCTCATGACCGCCAGCATCGCGGCATTCGGGCTGGTGCCCATGCTGTTCGCGAGCGGTCCCGGCGCCGAAGTGCAGCGCCCGCTGGCCATCGTGGTGATAGGTGGGCTGGTCAGTTCTACGGCGCTCACCTTGCTGTTGCTGCCGGTGCTGTTCCGGCGTTATGGCGTCGCCCCGGCACAGCCCTTCGTGGAGGCGATCGGCCATGGATGAAATTTTGCTCACGCTGGTGGTTCCGTCCGACACGGCACGCCAGATCGTGGACCTGCTGCTGGAACACCCGGAACTGGTGCAAGGTTTCGGCAGTTGCGAAATTGCCGGCCACGGTTCGGCCGTAAGGCTGGTGGCGCCGGCAGAACTGGTGAGCGGCCATGCGCCGCGCGTGCAAATCCAGACCGTGGGCCAAGCTGCGCAACTGCGCGAATTGCTGGATATTTTGCGGCGCAGCTATCCGCGCGCGAACATTTTTTACTGGATGGTGCCGGCACTCGAAGCGGGGCGCATAGGATGAAAGCCTTGATCGCCTTGCTGTTCGGCGCGCTCTGGCTGAGCCATGCGGCGGCCGCCGGCGATGTGAGCGCCGACCTGCCGCCGGCTGCTGAGGTGGAGCGCGTGCTGGCTGCGCTGCCCGAACTGCAGGCGGCGTCCAGTCAGGTGAGCGCCGAACAGGCGAACCGCGAACGTCTGGCCGCCGGAACACATGAGTGGAATGTGCGCCTGAGCACCCAGCGCCGCCGCGTCACGTCGCCGTCCGCACCGGACGAGCAATTTGCCGAGCAGGGTTTGTCGCTCGAACGCCCGCTGCGCCTGCCTGGCAAGGCCGCGCTGGACGAGGCGCTGGGCGCGCGCGGTGTGGATGCCGCGCGCTGGGCCGAGGGCGATGCCCGGCACGAAGCCGCGCGGGCTTTGCTGAAAGCCTGGTTTTCCTGGCTGCGCGAGCGCGCGGGCGCCGAACTATGGAACGCACAGGCGGCCGTGCTGCGCCAGAACGCCGCCAATCTGCTGCGCCGCAATCAACTGGGCGACGCTTCGCGCCTCGATGCGGTGAGCGCCGAGGCCGCGCTGGCGCAGGCGGAAGCTCAGAGCAGCTATGCCCAGGCGCGCGAGCAGGCCGCAGCACTGCAGTTGCGCCGGCGCTATCCGGGCCTGAATTTGCCGCCCCGGCCCGAACTGTCGGAGCCGCAGCCGCTGAGCGGATCCGAAGCCGAATGGACGGCGGCCATACTCGAACATAGCCACGAACTGGGTTTGGCGCGCAGCGACGTGGAGCGTGCGCGCACCGTCGCGGAGCGGGCCGAACGCGAACGCCTGCCCGATCCGACCGTGGGCCTGCACCTCCTGCGCGAGCGCGGCGGCGACGAGCAAATCGTCGGCATCAGCGTGTCCATCCCCTTGCCGGGTCAGGCGCGCCGCGCCGCTGCCACGGCTGGGCAGGCGCAGGCCGCGGCGGCCGCCAGCCGCGAGGCGGCGGCCCTGCAGAAAATTTCCGCCGAGGCGGCGGCGCTGTACCACGGCGCCGCAGCGGCGCGCACGGGCTGGCAAAATCAGCGCGTGGCCGCGCTGCGCCTTGCGCAGGCAGCGGACATGAGCGCGCGCGCCTATCAGCTCGGCGAAGGCAATCTGGGCGAGGTGCTCATGGCGCGGCGTTACGCGCACGAAGCCCGGCTTGCCGCCCTCCAGGCGCAGGTAGATGCGCTGGAATTGCAGTATCGCCTGTTGCTCGATGCCCACCGCATGTGGGATTTCGACCGTCACAGCCCCTGATGCAGCAGCTGCCGGGCGCGTTTCAGGCCGCGGCCTGGCGCCCCAGCGCCCAGGCCACGTGTTCGCGTACCAGCGCCGAATCGTGCCCGGCGCGGCTCGCCAGCGCGGCGCGTATGTCCGGAGCGGGCGCGGCATTGCCCAGCGCGACCGCGATATTGCGCAGCCAGCGCTCGTAACCGATGCGGCGTATCGGGCTGCCGGCCGTGCGGTCGTCGAACTCCTGCGCGCTCCAGGCGAACAGCTCGACCAGGCGGGACGCGGCCAGGCCGGCGCGCGGCGCGAATTCCGGCGCGGGCGGCACGTCGGCGTGGTGGTTCCAGGGGCAAACCAGCTGGCAGTCGTCGCAGCCGTAAATGCGATTGCCGATCAAGGGGCGTAGTGACTCCGGAATGCTGCCGGCCAGTTCTATGGTCAGGTAGGAAATACACAGCCGCGCATCGAGTTCATAAGGCGCGACGATGGCGCCGGTCGGGCAGGCTGCGATACAGCGCGTGCAACGGCCGCAATGTTCGGCCGGCGCGGCGTCGGGCGGCAAATCCAGGTCGGTGAATAATTCGCCCAGAAAAAACCACGAGCCGCGCCGCGACAGCAACAAAGTGTGTTTGCCGCGCCAGCCCAGGCCGGCCAGGCGCGCCAGTTCGACTTCCATGACCGGCGCCGAATCGGTATAGGCGCGGTAGCGGTAGGGCCCGACCATGGCTTCGATGCGCGTGGCGAGCGCCTGCAGCTTGCGGCGCAGCACCTTGTGGTAGTCGCGCCCCAGCGCGTAGCGCGACACATAGCCCAGCGCCGTGTCGCCGAGCACTTCGGCCGCCGCGCCCGCGTCGTCCAGATAGGGCAGGCGCACGCAAATCACGCTGGCCGTGCCGGGCAGCAAATCCGCTGGGCGCGCGCGGGTCGCGCCATGCCGGGCCATATAATCCATTTCGCCGTGGCGGCCCTGGGCGAGCCATTGCGCCAGCCGCTGTTCCGCCGGGCCCAGCTCGACACCGGCGAAGCCGACCGCGGAAAAGCCCAGTTCCTGCCCCCAGCGGCGGATCGCTGCCGCCAGTTCCACGCTGTCCATACACACGATCAATGAACGACTTCGAACATCTTAACCCCGCACCGCTCGCGCTGGCCGGCGAAGCCGCCACGCTGGCCCTGGGCGCGCGCCTGGCCGGCGCGCTGGACGCGCCGCTGGTGGTCTGGCTGTGCGGCGATTTGGGCGCCGGCAAAACCACTTTGGTGCGAGGAGTGTTGCGCGGACTGGGTTTTGTGGGAAAAGTCAAAAGTCCGACCTACACACTGGTTGAACTTTATGCTACTTCTAGGTTAACCTTCCATCACTTTGATTTTTATCGGTTCACCCACCCGGAAGAGTTTGCCGAAGCAGGTCTGGACGAATATTTCGCCGCAAATGCGGTGTGCTGTGCGGAATGGCCCGAAAAGGCCTTGCCCTACATACCCGCGCCGGATCTGCGTATCGACCTGGAAATCGCGGGCGCAGCGCGTGTGGCGCGCCTTAGCGCGGGGAGCGAGCGAGGTGCGCAATGTCTGAAAAAAATAATTCCGCCCACGGGCTGATGCAGCCGGTGCGCCGGCGCCTGCTGCAATATGCCGGCGGCGCGCTGTTGCTGTCGGTAAAACCGCTCGCTGCGCTGGCGGCCGAAGCCCGCGTGCTGGCGGTGCGCGTGTGGCCCGCCAGCGATTACACGCGCGTCACGCTGGAATGCGGGCGCACGCTCAATGCCACGCATTTTCTCGTGAAGGACCCGGACCGCCTGGTGGTCGATCTGGAAGGCGTGGAATTCAACAGCGTGCTGGCCGGGCTGCCCAGCAAAATTCTCGAATCCGATCCGTATATCAAGCTCATACGCGCCGGCCGCAACCGGCCCGGCGTGGTGCGCCTGGTCATAGAACTCAAGAAGGAAATCCTGCCGCAGGTATTTGCGCTGCAGCCGGTAGGCGAATATGGCCACCGCCTAGTGCTGGATTTGTATCCGACCGAAGCCGTGGACCCGCTACTGGCGCTCATGGAACAGCGCGAAGCCGCGGCCGAGGTGCAGGTGGCCGAAGCGCCGCGCGCGGACGCGCCGGTCGAGGCGCGCGCCGAACCGGCGCCGCAGGAAGCCAGCGCCGACGCACGCGCCGAACGGCGCCCGGAAACGCGCACGGCGCGCGGGCGCGCGCGCGGCGATACGGCGGCTGTGGCGCGGCTTGCCACCATCGTGCTGGATCCTGGTCACGGCGGCGAAGACCCGGGCGCGCTGGGGCAGGGCGGCAGCCGCGAAAAAGACGTTACGCTGGCCATCGCCAAGCGGCTCAAAACGCGCATCGAAGCCGATCCCAACATGCGCGTGCTGCTTACGCGCGATTCGGATTTTTTCGTGCCGCTGCAAAATCGCGTGTCCAAGGCGCGCCGTGTGCAGGCCGATCTGTTCGTGTCCATCCATGCCGATGCTTTCGTGAAGCCGCATGCGCGCGGCAGTTCGGTATTCGTGCTGTCCGAGCGCGGCGCCAGTTCGGCGGCGGCGCGCTGGCTGGCGGCGCGCGAAAATTCGGCCGACGTGATAGGCGGCATCAATGTGGATACGCGCGATCCTTACCTCGCGCGCACCTTGCTCGATCTGTCGCAAACCGCTACCAGCACGGACAGCCTCAAGCTCGCCAAGGCGGTGCTGGGTGAAATCGGAACCATCAATACCCTGCACAAGGCCCAGGTCGAAGAGGCCGGCTTTGCCGTGCTGAAAGCGCCGGACATCCCGTCCATCCTGGTCGAAACGGCGTTCATTTCGAATCCCGAAGAAGAGCGCCGGCTCAACGACGAGGCCTACCAGGCCAAACTGGCCGACGCGATATTGCGCGGCATACGGCGCTATCTGGCGAAAAGCCCGCCCTCGGC
>JAEUNN010000640.1 GCA_016791085.1 Rhodocyclaceae bacterium
GCCCTGGCTCATCGCCGCCTGCGCCGCACTGCTGGGCTTGCGCGGCCTGCTCTGGCACCTGCGCCGCAACACGGCGCCGCGCTGGCTGTTGGTCGTACTGTCGGTGGCGGCATTTGGCGCGGTACTGCTGGCCTACCGGCAAATATTCGGGCGCGCCCCCGGCGTCGCCCTGGTGGCGCTTTTCCTGGCCCTGAAGCTCAATGAAACGCGCTCGCGCCGCGACGCCCACGTGCTGGTGCAAGGCGCCTTGTTTCTGACCTTTGCAACCTTCCTGACCGTGCAAGGCATCCTTACCACGCTGCTCGCGGCCTTGAGCGCCTGGGTCAGCCTGGCGGCGCTGTGCGCGGCAACCCACGGCACGCGCAGCGCGCGCGACAATCTGTTGCGCACCGGCCGGCTGCTGCTCATGGCGCTTCCCGCCATGCTCGTGCTGTTCGTGCTGTTCCCGCGCATTTCCGCGCCCTTGTGGGGCCTGCCGCTGGACGCCTATGCCGGCCGCAGCGGACTGTCGGACAGCATGGCGCCCGGCAGCATCGCCCAGCTGTCGCTGTCGGACGCGATTGCGTTCCGCGTGCAATTCGAATCCGGCCAACCGGCCCAGCAGGAGCTTTATTGGCGCGGCCCCGTGCTGTCGCATTTCGACGGCCGGCGCTGGAGCGCCGCCCCGCGCACGCGGATTACCAGCTTCACCCTGCCGTATGCGCCGCGCGCCCCCACAGCGCGCTACAACGTCACGTTGGAGCCGCACGGCAAGAACTGGCTGTTCGCGCTGGATTACCCGCAGAACCTGCCGGAAGGCAGCATGCTCAGTGGGGACTACCAGTTGCTCGCACGCAAGGCGGTGACCGACCGCCAGCGCTATTCGCTGGGTTCGGCGCCAGTCCCCGGGCTGGGCCGCGAGGACATGACGGCGTTGCAGGACGACGCGCGCCAGTTGCCCGCGCTGGGCAATGCCCGCGCGCGCCGCTTTGCGCGCGAACTGGCGTCGCGCGCCGAAAATCCGCGCGCGCTGACGGCCAGCGTGTTGGCGCATTTCCGCGAGCAGGAATTCAGCTATACGCTGGAGCCGCCACTACTTGGCGACGATACGATAGACGAATTCCTGTTCGACACGCGGCGCGGATTTTGCGAGCACTATGCGGCCGCCTTCGTCTATCTGATGCGCGCGGGCGGCGTGCCGGCGCGCGTGGTCACGGGCTATCAGGGCGGCGAACTTAACCCCGTCGACGGCTACACCGTGGTGCGCCAGTCCGATGCCCACGCCTGGGCGGAAGTCTGGTATGCCGACAGCGGCTGGACGCGCGTGGACCCGACCGCGGCCATCCTGCCGTCACGCATCGAAACCAGCCTGGCGCAGGCGCTACCGCGCGGCGAACCTCTGCCTTTCATGTTGCGGCCCGGCTTCGACGTGCTGCGCGCGCTGCGTTTTCGCTGGGACGCGCTGGCAAATGCCTACAACCAGTGGGTAATCGGCTACGACACGATACGCCAGCGCGAATTGCTGGCGCGCATGGGCATGCGCGATGCGGACTGGCAGGCCCTGGCGTTCTGGCTGGTCGGTCTGGGCGGACTGTTGCTGGCGGTCTATACGCTCTGGGCGCTGCGCCGGCAGCGGCCGGCCGACCCTTGGCTCGCGGCCTGGCGCCGCGTGACGGCAAAACTTGCGCGGCGCGGCCTCGCCCAGCAGGCCTCGGAAGGCCCGCAGGCCTATGCCGAGCGCGTCGCCGCCGCGCGCGGCGACCTCGCCGCCGGGATGCGGCAGATCGCCGCGTTATACTGTGCGGGCCGTTACGGTCGCGCGCCCTCGGCCGCAATGCTCGCAGAATTGCGCCGGCTGGCGCGGCGTTTCCAGGCCTGACCGGACGCCGACAGCGGCCAGCCGGCTCCGCACCCCCGAACTTGCACAACACGCATCGCGCGCATTCAGCCTTGCAATCCGACCCGATATGTCCGACAACCTAGTAACACGCCGCCGTGCGCTGGCCCGGCTGTGCACCTTGCCTTTCATCGCCTGTGCGCCGCGCTACGTGGCGGCCGCCACGACCTCGTTCGTCGAGCGCGAGGACGTGCGCGCCTTCATGGCCCTCATGCAGACCAAACACGGGTTCGACGAGGCCCGGCTGGTGAAAGCCCTGCAGCCGCTGACTTTGGACCCGCAGGTCATCAAGCTCATCCTGCCGCCCAAAAGCCCGGCCCAGCGCTCCTGGAAGCGCTACCGCAGCCGTTTCGTCGAACCGGTACGCATAGGCGGCGGCATCGATTACGGCAGCGCGCGCATGCCGCTACTCAAGCGCGCGCAGGAACAGTACGGCGTGCCGCCGGAAATCGTGGTCGCCATCCTGGGCGTGGAAACCATATACGGCCGCAATGTCGGAGATTTCCAGACCTTGTCCGCACTGGCCACGCTGGCGTTCAACTATCCGCCGCGCGCCGATCTGTTCCGCGACGAACTCGAAGCTTTATTCCTGCTCGCGCGCGAACAAGGCGCCGACGTGGAAAGCTATGTCGGTTCCTACGCCGGCGCACTGGGTCCGGCGCAATTCCTGCCCAGCAGCTGGCGCCACTACGGCGTGGATTTCGATGCCGACGGGCGCGTCGACATGCTCAATAGCGAAACCGACATTCTGGCCAGCGTGGCGCGCTATCTGCACGATTCCGGCTGGACCGCCGACGAGCCGGTGGCGGTGCCGGCGCAGGTGCAAGGCGACAGCTATCGCAAGCTCATAGACGCCGGCATAGAGCCGCGTTTTCGCCTCGATTCGCTGCAGGAGGCCGGCGTCAAGCCGGCCAAGGCGGATGGCGAGGACCTGCCGTGTGCGCTGATCGACCTCACCACTCCCGGCCAGCCCACCGAATTCTGGCTCGGCTACCGCAATTTTTACGCGCTCACGCGCTACAACCGCAGCAGCTTTTACGCGATGTCGGTATTTCAGCTGGCCAATGCCGTGCGCGAAGGATGGGACAAACAGGCGAAGAGCAACAAAGGCAACAAGGCGGCCGGATCGACGCGGCCCGGCTGACGGCACCGCGCGCGGCACCGAACGCGCGCTGCCGCTTGCCGGGCGGCGCGCCGCCGGCGCGGCATTGGCGCCGGTGCGACAAGATCAGAGCAACACGTCTTTCGACACGCCGACGCGGCGCATGATGCGGCGCAATTGCGCCAGCACCTCGATCTGGATTTGGCGCACACGCTCGCGCGTGAGCCCGAG
>JAEUNN010000107.1 GCA_016791085.1 Rhodocyclaceae bacterium
TGGACCTCGGTTTCCTGGATTTTCGCAGCCGGGACGCGCGCGCGCACTACTGCGCCGAAGAACTGCGCCTGAACCGGCGCACCGCGCCCGATCTGTACCTGGACGTGATTCCACTGGGCGGCACGCCCGACGACCCGGTGCCGGGCGCACTGCCGGCGCTGGAGCACGCCGTCAAAATGCGCCGCTTCGATAGCGCCTGTCTGCTCGACCGGATGGCCGCGGAACGTCGCCTCACGGCCGCCCAGATCGACGCGCTGGCCGCCAGCGTGGCGCAATTTCACGCCGCCGCCGCACGCGCCGGCCCCAATGACGGTTATGGCACGGCCGAGTGCATCGCCCGGCCGGTACGGCAAAATTTCGAGCAAATCGCACCGCGCCTCAGCGATACCGCGGATAGCGCCGAACTTGCGCAATGCGCCGCCTGGGCCGGGCACATGCAGGAGCAACTTGCCGCCACGTTCGCGGCCCGCCGCGCGGCGGGCCAAGTGCGCGAGGGCCACGGCGACCTGCACCTGGGCAATATCGTGTTGCTGGACGGCCGGCCCACGCCCTTCGACTGCCTGGAATTCAGCCCCGAGCTGCGCTGGGGGGACGTAATCAGCGACGCCGCCTTCCTGGTCATGGATCTGGACATGCGCGCCGGCCCGGCACTCGCGGCACGCTTCCTCGACCGCTACCTGGCCGCAAGCGGCGATTACGCCGGTGTGGCCGTGCTCGACTATTACCTGGCCTACCGCGCGCTGGTGCGCGCCAAGGTCGAACTGCTGAGCAAGCCGGCGCCGCCTGCCGCGCCTGCCGCGCTGGCCTATTTGCGCTATGCCGCCGCGCGCTGCCGGCGCGCACGCGGCGGTCTGGTCATCACGCACGGATTTTCCGGCAGCGGCAAAACCACGCTGACCGGCATGCTGCTCGAACAACTGGGCGCGCTGCGCCTGCGCTCCGACCTCGAACGCAAGCGCCTGTACGGACTGGACCCGCTGGCGCGGCCCGACGCCGCCGGCCGCGCCCGGCTGTATGGGCGCAGCGCCGGTGCCGCCACCTACGCGCGGCTCGCCGAACTGGCGCGCCCGATTTTGGCGGCCGGCCGCGTGGCCATCGTGGACGCCACCTGTCTGCGCGCCGCGGACCGGCAACTGTTACGCCGCCTGGCGCAGGATATGGGCGCGGGCTACGCGATCCTGGACTGCCAGTGTGCGCCGGACCTGCTGCGCCAGCGCGTCGCCAGTCGCGCCGCGCAAGGCCGCGATGCGTCCGACGCCGACCGCGCGGTACTGGAGCGCCAGTTGCTCGAGCACGAGCCGCTGACGCAGGACGAGCGCCCCTGCACACTGGACGTGGACGCCGCCCAGCCGCACAGCGCGGCCAGCGTGGCCGAACTGCGCCAGAAACTGCTGGCCCTGCCCGGCTTCGCGCCGGCCGCGCAAAGCGCGCCGCCACCACGCGCCAGGCCCGACTGAGGTTAAGCTGCGGGTTTTGTCCGCCGCGCGCCGCCGGCGCGCCAGCCCGCCATGAAAGCCATGATACTTGCCGCCGGCCGCGGCGAACGCATGCGTCCGCTCACCGATCACCTGCCCAAGCCGCTCCTGCAAGTGGGCGGCCGGCCGCTCATCGTGTGGCATTTGCAGCGCCTAGCCGCGGCCGGCATCCGCGAGGTGGTGATCAACCATGCCCACCTGGGCGACAAGCTCGTCGCGGCGCTGGGCGACGGGGCCGCCTGGGGCCTGCGCATACACTGGTCGCCCGAGCCGCCGGGCGCGCTGGAAACCGCCGGCGGCATCGCACAAGCCCTGCCCCTGCTGGGCGCGGCAGCGTTTCTGGTGGTCAATGGCGACATCTGGTGCGATTACGATCTGAGCCGGCTGGCCGCGCGCGAACTGGGTGCGGGCGCAGCACACCTGGTGCTGGTTCCCAATCCGCCGCAGCATCCGACGGGCGATTTCGCGCTGGCCGGCGACCGCGTGCTGGCCGAGGGCAGTCCGTGCCACACCTATTCCGGCCTGGGCCTGTACCATCCCGGCCTGTTCGCAAAATTGCCGGCCGGGCAGCCGGCGAAACTTGCGCCGCTATTGCGCGAAGCCATGGCGCAAGGCCGCGTGAGCGGGGAACTGTATGGCGGCCACTGGTTCGACGTCGGCACGCCGCAGCGGCTCGCCGCCACCGATGCCCTGGTGCGAACGCTGACGGCACCATAAAGTCACTAGAATGAGCCATCGCGCAAGCATCGCTGCGAAAACACGAGCCGGCCAGGAGCGGAAACCCACATCATGAATATCGAGCCCTTTACGCGCCGCCGCGCCGAACTGGCCGCACGCATGCAGTCCGGCATCGCCGTGATCGCCACCGCGCCGGAACGCGCGCGCAATCGCGACACCCACTACCCCTATCGCCACGACAGCTATTTCTATTACCTGACCGGGTTTGCCGAACCCGAAGCGGTATTGGTGCTGGTGGCCGGTGCCGAACCGAAAAGCCTGCTGTTCTGCCGCAGCAAGGACGCCGAGCGCGAAATCTGGGACGGCTACCGCCATGGTCCGGACGCCGCGCGCGATGCATACGGCTTCGACGCGGCCTATCCCGTGGCCGAACTGGACAGCCGGCTCACCGAACTGATCGCCAACCAGCCCACGCTGTTCTATGCCATGGGCACCGACGCCGAGTGGGACGCGCGCATGATGACGGCCTTGAACAACGTGCGCGCACAGGTGCGCGCGGGCGTGCATGCGCCGGGTGAAATCCGCGACATTTACGCCATGCTGGACGACATGCGGCTCATCAAGGACAGCCACGAAATCGACGTGATGCGCCGCGCCGCCGCGATTTCCTGCGCGGCGCACGCGCGCGCCATGCGGGCGACCCGGCCGGGGCGCCACGAATACGAAATCGAGGCCGAGCTGCTGCATGAATTCCGCCGCGCCGGCAGCCAGTTTCCGGCCTACGGCAGCATAGTCGCGAGCGGCCCCAATGCCTGCGTGCTGCACTATGTGTCGAACGAGCGGCGCATGGCCGACGGCGAACTGCTGCTCATAGACGCCGGTTGCGAACTGGACGGCTACGCCTCGGACATCACGCGCACCTTTCCGGTCAATGGCGTGTTCAGCGGCGCGCAGCGCGACATCTACCAGCTGGTGCTGGATGCGCAGGAGGCGGCCATGAAACATCTGGTGCCGGGCGCGAGTTTCATCGACTATCACGACGCCGCGGTCGAGGTGCTCGCGCGCGGCATGGTGGAACTGGGCCTGTTGCAGGGCAGTTTTGAATCCGTCATGGAAAGCGGCAGCTACAAGCGCTTCTACATGCACCGCACCGGCCACTGGCTGGGCATGGACGTGCATGACGCGGGCGAATACAAGCGCGCCGAAACCTGGCGCAAGCTCGAACCGGGCATGGTGCTCACG
>JAEUNN010000135.1 GCA_016791085.1 Rhodocyclaceae bacterium
TACTCGATCTGCACGCGCGGCGCACGATTCCGCGCGATAAATTTCTGGCTGCTCGTAGACATGACATTCTCCTGACTGATAATCTAACTCAACGCTGTCCCGCCAAACCCGACATTAAGTCACACTGCGCACGTTGGGCGGCGCGCGGCTATTCGATTTTAGAGACATATTTCACCAATATCCTGCAATCGCGCACGTTTCGGTCGCGCCCTGCCTCACTCGCCGTATTGGGTTCCGGCGAGCAATTCGATGTGCGAAATCGCGTCCGGCGCGAGATCGCGTATCACGTCCATGAAAGATTTGTCTATTACCCGTATGGCGCGCCGTATCAGCAAGGGCGCCGGGTTGCCGGGTTCGTTCTGTTCGAGGAACTGGCAAACTTGTTCGAGCATGCGCTTCGCGTCCGCGCGCGACGCGATCCGGCCCGGGGCAGACACCGCGGCGCTCGAAGCAGGCAGGGGCACCCCGCCATCGTGTGCCGCAGCGCCCGGTGCATCCGGTGCCGCCACGGCCAGCGCCTCGTCGTAAATGGCCTGTGCACGTTTGAGCAGCTTGACCACGCCGGCCGGACTGGACCAGCTCGCCCCGTGCTGCGACCAGACGGCACGCAGGCGGTCGAAATTTGCCTGCACGGCGATGCAGGCATCGCGGCGGCGAATAATTTCTTCGGCGTCGGCGGTGCGCGCCGCCGCACTGAGCAGTTCCAGCGTGGCCGCGCTTCGCTCCGGCAGCGCGGACAGATCGCCGTGCGCAACTTCGATGTCACGCAGACTGAAGCGGCCGACTTCGCGCGACTCGGCAAACCCCGCGTTGCGCAGCACGCGCGCCAGACGTTTGGGGTCGTCGCAGGGCGCCAGGGCGTTCAGCCGTATCGGATCATGCGGGTCATCCGGATCCAGCATGGGATGCAGGCCGTCCCAGAATTTTTCCAGCAGTCCGGCCATGATGTCCGTGCCCTGCTGCAGTCCGACAAGGCCTTTGGCACCGAGCAGCGCTTCGGCCAGATACATGGATATGCGCAAATCCTTGCTGCGTGCGAGCAATTCCGACGCCAGGCGCGCGACCGAGTTCCAGTCCGGATCCTCACCCGGAATGGTGCGCTCGACGTCGCGCCCGGCTTCGCTGTCATGCACCATGACGACGCGGTCCGGCGTGCCTTGCGATTCGCGTTCGAGGCGCTGGAATTCCAGGTCGTATTCGAGGTCCGGCCCGGTCGGCAAATCGCCCGGCACGGGCTGCAGCAACAGTTCCACGTCGGTCGCCAAATTGTGGCCCTCCCTGTAATTTCGGTAACTGCCGGATCGGCGCGCGTGCGCTAGCGCGTTGCCGTGACGCAGCCGACCGGGTGCTTGTTTACACCATGCTCGGCCCAACGGCCGTTCAGCATTGCACAAAATTCCGCTTCGTGCGGCAGACGTTCGGCCAGCATGACCACGCGGCCCCCCTCCTCCTGCGGCGCCGCGGCATCCCACACGCAGCACGGCCGTCCGCGCGCGGTTTGCGCGCCCAGCAATTGACTCGCAGTGCAGGCCGCGCTGGTTTCGTCGGCGAAGTGCATGCACACGGCGTCGTTGCTGGGTATGGGCAAAGTATCGTCGGCGGCATCGCTGGACGCCATCGCATCGGGCGCGCCTATGCGTCCCAGCCTGTCGTCGAATGCCGCGAAATCCAGCCGCTGGTTAAGCGCCGCCAAGCCGAACTGCTCCATGGCGGCATACCAGCGCTGAGCCGAAAACATGGTGCCGACCGGGTCGGTTTCGAGCGGCATGTTGATGGCCAGCGTAAGCGGGAAATAACGCCCGACCTTGTCCACGCTGGGCACCAGCACCCCGACCCAGGCGGAAGCGCCACAAACCCCGGCTGGCAACGCGAAACGCCATATGGGCGCGCTCAGGTAGGCATCCAGCCAGCCCTGGTCAAGCAGGTCGCGGCTGGAACTGATCATGCGCTGCAGCCAGACGTCCCAGGCTGCGACGAAATCGCCCGGCATGCGCCGGCGCACGAAATCGCCCAGGCCGGGCAATTTTCCGTACACGCCCACGCCCACGGCGGCGCGGGCATTCAGTTGCGTCAAGGGCATTGGAAGCTTTTGAGCTGCGGCAGATTGAACGGGTTATACACGCTGGCCGCGCGCAATTCGAACAGCACGCGCTTGCCGTCTACCTGGTAGGCCAGACGCAGCTTGTCGGCCGACCCGCCACTTTCGCGGGCGCCACGGTCGACAAATCTGAACAGCGCCCAGTTGCCGTCGCCGCCGACCGCCGCGGTGGGCGCCGATGCGTACAGCCGCACCTGGGGGTTAGGCTTCTGTGCAGGCCACGCGAGGCGGATTGCCTGGCCGGGCGCAAGCTTGTTGCTCTGGCCATCGTAGTCCAAAGTCACCGGGCCGGCGTCGGAACTGATCAGCACAAAATCCGCCGTCACGGCCGGCGCGCGGCCGCCGGCGCGGAAAAACGTGTCGCGTATTACCGCCGCGTTGTTGTACTGCGTAATGGTGGCCGCCGACACCGGATTGATTCCGGCTTCGCCGCGCGGCTTCCAGACGCGCCCCGATGTATCGACGAACGCCGCCAGGTTTTTCTGGAAATATTCGTCGAGATCGCCGCCCGGCGCAAACACCTTGCCGAAATCGTCCGGAGCCACTTCCGCCTGTACCGACGCGCCGGCAAATGGATAGCGCCCGCTCACGGCCTGCTTGCAGAATGCGCCCGACCCACTCGCGCCCTTGCGCAAGTTGGTTTGCGAAATCGCATTGCCGTGCTTGAAACACTCTGCGGCAAGCGAGCGCAGCACTTGCGCCAGCGGCGCCGGCTGCTGATCGGCCTCGGCCTTGATCTGACTGGCCGACGCCGGCACCGCGATGGTCGGCGCGCCGCTGCGAACTTCGCGTTCCAGATTCGTCAGTTCCAGATATAACTGTTGCAGGCGCACGAACAATTGATCCATGGGCGCGGCCTGACCGGCTGCCGGCGCGATCGCGACCCGGTGCAGATCGCGGAACCGATCATCGACCACCTGTTCGGGGTTCTTCTTGGGCAAAGGCAGGTTGGGCTGGTTGGTGTCGCCGAATATGCGCCCCAATACCTTTTTCGTGGAATCCACGACCGTGTCGCTGGCCTTGTTGGCCGCAGCTTTGGCCAGATCGTCGTTGCGCACCAACGTGGTTTGCGCCGCCGCGGCGGCAGCCAGCTTCTTGAGCGGCGAATCCGCGCCCGACAAAATGCCCGCCGCCTGCACCAATTCCGAATAATCCTTGGTTGGTTTCAGATCGATATCCGCCAGCAGGGCATCCCACTGCCGCATGTACTCGGTGAAATACAGCGCACGCACGGCATCGGCGAGCGAACGGCCACCCACCGCCGCGAGCACGCCGCCTTCTTTTTCGCCCAGCACCCAGCCGGCTTCTTTTTCCATCTGACCGGCGATCTTGTCGGCCTCGCTGCGGAACCACTTGTTGTAGCCTTCATAAGTGAACAGGCCGGGCAGTTCCGCCGTAAGCGGCTCTCCTTTCACGCGCGCCAGCACCTGCAGCGCTGCGGGCCCGGCGGCATCGGTCACGCGGAATGGCGGCAGACCGGCCGACATGCCGAGCAGGCGCACGCGCCCCCAAACGCGATCGGCAAGCGATGCCGACGCGAGTTGTTTGCGCGCCGCCTCGACCAACCGCGCATCCATGCGGTGCTGCCCCATGTCGAGCGGACGTTGCGCGAGCGCGGCATGCAGGTGGCCGGTCAGATCGTCGCGCAGGCGCGCATGCACGTCCTTGGGAAGATTGCGTTCCCAATCCGTCTGCATCCAGGCTTCGAAGGCCTGAGCGTCGAGATGCTTTTCCTGATAGAGCATCAGATAGGCCTTGAGCGCCTCGTACTGCACCTCGGAATTTTCCGGATCCCGGATCTGGTCCTCCAGGCGCATGGCCAGGCGCGGCAGTATGGTGTCGCGCAAGATGCGCAGGTAGAGCGCGTTGGCCTGGCTGCCCAGACGCTCGCCCTGAAAAAGCCCGAAACCCATGCTCCAGGGGCCGGCGCGCTGCCGCTCGGCATAACCGTAGGGCAGATCGCGCAGATCGTTCAATACCGGCACCACGGCGGCCCAGTCGCCGCGCGCCGGCGCCGGCAGTTTGCCGATGGCCTCCTGGATCGCGCGCACGCGCGCGTCGGTGTCGGCGATCAGGTCGCGATTGCCGACAAAACTGATCGCCCACGACAGCAAGGCCGCCACCACGATGATCACGATCGCCGAATACGCCGCCAAAGTCAGCAGGCGGTTGCGCTTTTCGCGCTTTTCGTCCGCCCCCGCGATGCCGGCTTCGGGGAACATTACCTCCCGCAGCATGCGGTTGATGAAGTAACTTTTACCGGTCGTCGCGGCCGGCGCGGCCACCTTCTGCTCGATTCCCATGGCGCGCGAAAATGCGCCCAGCACGCGGTCGATCGGACTGCCTTCCTGGGTGCCCGAGGTGAAATAAACACCACGCAGGAGCGCCTGCTGATCGAAGCGCGAAGCACTGAACACCTGGCCGATGAATTCCTCGACCAAGGGCCGCACGGCACTGAACTGTTGCGGAAAGTTATACAGCACGGCACGGCGGGCCGGATCGCGCTCCTGCTGCAGACGCGTCACGACGCGCGCATTGAGCCGCATTTCCAGTTGAGCAAATTCGCTGGCCGCCAGCGCGACGAAATCCATCCCTTCGCCTGCGCCGGCACGCAAGGGAAACGTGGCGCCCCACACCTGCGCGCGCTCCTCAGTGCCCGCGTCGGCAAAAAACTCCGAGAACCCCGCCAGCAGGTCACATTTCGTGACCATCAGATAAACCGGAAAGCGCACGCCCAGTTTTTCGTACAGTTCCTGGATGCGCCGCTTCATGGCGAGTGCATAGCGCTCGCGTTCTTCGGGCGGAGATTGCAGCAGATCGGCAATCGACAGCGTCAATATCGCGCCGTTGAGCGGCTGGCGCGGGCGATAACGCTTGAGCAGATCCAGAAAGCCCTGCCAGGCCGCGCGGTCCACCTTTTCGTCGCTGTCCTGCGTGGAAAAGCGCCCCGCCGTGTCGAGCAGCACGGCTTCGTCGGTAAACCACCAGTCGCAATTACGCGTACCGCCGACACCGCCTATTGCAGCACTGCCGCCCTTGTCGGCGAGCGGGAAGCGCAGCCCCGAACGCACCAGCGCCGTGGTTTTGCCCGAGCCCGGCGCACCGATGAACACATACCAGGGCATTTGATACAGAAACTGCGCGGCGCCCCCCTTGTCCTTGAAACGCGCCTTTTTGAGCGTGGCGGCGGCCTGTTCGAAACGCGCGCGCAACTGGGCAATTTCTTCGGCACTGCGCAGTTGCGTCTCATCGGGCTTGGATTCGTCACGCGCGATGCCTTCGATAAGTTTATCGTTGGCGCGGCGCGCGAGCCAGATACGGACAAGTTCGATGGCCCCCCAGAGGAGCAGCACGCAGAACACCAGGATGATGCGTGCCCACACCGATTCGAATGGATGGCGGCCCGAAAACGACACCAGATCCGCCACGAACCACAACAGCACGCACAGCATCAGCACGCCGAGCGCGGTCAGAAAAAGACGGGACTTGAACAGGCTTTTCATGATTTGGGGCTCGCGGCGAGCACGATCACGGCGATTTCACGGAGTGACGGAACAGGCTGCTGGGCGCGGCGCAGGCAGCGGCCCGGGCCGAGGTAGGCCACGGGCATGGAACTTGCGGCCGCGCCGGACACTGGGCACACTAGGAAGCTTCCACTCTGAGCACGATTTCCACGCGCCGGTTGCGTGCGCGATTTTCCTTGCTGTCGTTGGGCACCAGCGGTTCGGTATCGCCCAGACCTTCGGCGCGGATGCGCGCAGGATCCTGCAACACCTGCAGCATGATGCGCACCACGTTGGAGGCGCGTTCCTGCGACAGATGCCAATTGGACGGGAAGCGTACCGACCGTATCGGCTGGTCGTCGCTATGGCCGGACACCAGTACCGGCCCCGGCAATTGGTTCAGCGCATCGGCGATACGCTTGAGTATGGGTACGTACTCGGCGCGCACGCTGGAACTGCCGGAATCGAACAGGCCGTCGCCCTGTATGCTCACCAGGCTGGCGGTTTCTTCGTCCTTGACGACCACCTTGCCGGCAGCTATTTCGTCGCGCAGGAATTTGCTCAGACGCGGCGGCACTTCCACCGGCCTGGGTGGCGGGGCCGGCTCGACCTGGGGCGGCGGCGGCGGCAGCGCCGGCGCACGCACCGCGGCATACGCAATGCCGTCGGCCCGGCCACTCAGATTAAACGCCAGCAGCACATATGCACCCAGCAACAACAGGCAGGCGAGCGCCGCGGTCACCCACAACGGGACGAAACTGCTCATGCGGCGTATTGCAACCGTTACGCCTTTCCAGTGCGGGGACAGGTCGCGCTCGAATTCCCCACGCGCCTTGCGGATGATTTCCACCAGCCGGTCGCGCAACTTTTCGAGCTGGTCGCGGCCGTTGTCGACAACGCCGAAACGGCCTTCGAAGCCCAGCGCGATGCAGACATAAAACAGCTCCAGCAGGTCGATATTGCGCTGCGGGTCTTCGGCCATCTTGTTCAGCAGCTGGAAAAACTTTTCGCCGCCGTAACCTTCCTTGAACACACTAACGAGCAGGCTGGTTTTCGCCCACTGCGCGGTTCCGCCCCAGGGCGTGCAGGACACCGCCTCGTCGATCAATGTGCATAGCGCATACTTGCCGACCAGCACGTTATCCGGCGCGACCCCGCTTTCCTTGGCCTTTTGTTCGAAACTGGCGAGCTGGCGCAGCAGCGTGTCGCGCAGCGCGGCCGGATTCGGGTGGCGCACCGTGCCGCGTATGCGCGGCACCAGCGCCAGCATGGGATTGGCACAGCGCACCAGCGTGTTCATCGCCGGCAGCGCCGACAAATCCAGCGGCGCGCCGGGATCGCCGCGCGGCGCCGCCATGGCCGGCGGCGCCATGCCGGACGCCGCCGGCGCGGCGGCGCGGCGGCCCGGCGTGGGCACGCGCATGGTAGCGTCCGGATCGTCCGGACCAGGTGGTAAGGAACTCATGTTCGCACGTCGTTACGACTGATATTAGTTAAACTAATCGCGTATTGCCCACATTTCAAGCTGCAGATTCGGAAAATCGCCGGCAATGTGCAGGGCTACCACCCGGGATACTTCCACGCCGCGCCAGAACTCGCTCTTGCGATCCAGTTCGAAATAGGAATAACCGGCGTGAAATGGAATCTGACGCGGCGCAACCGGCAGCGGGGACACCACGATACCCGGCAGGTGGCGCATCACGAGGTCGCGGATTTTTTCGACCGGACCGATTTTTACCTGGCTAGGGAAATGCTGGCGTATCTGTTCCGCCGGCATATCCGCGTTCACCGCCACGACGAAACTGGCGCCGCGCAACAGCGTGAGGTCATGCACCGCGCCGATGTACACACCCTTGCCGCGGTCCTGCAGCGGAATCGCTACCGCGGTCTGTTCCAGTACCGCGGTAAGCGCCGCGCGCAACTGATCCAGCACGGGCGCAAAACTGGCCTGCAGGTCGTCGTGGTCATAGCGGGGAAATTCCGCGCTGCGCCGGTCCTTGCGCCCGAATGTCGCCAATTCGCCGGCCATTTCCAGCGCATAGCTGTAAAACAGTTCTGCATGCAGGGGCATGCGCTGCGACAGATGCGCGAACAGCGGGTCGTAACGATTGCACAACTGCAGCAGCAGGAAATCGGCGAAATCGGCCACGCCCTTGGAACCCGGACGCGACACGCGCTCCGCCAATGCCTGCGCGCGCTGGCGCAATAGTCCGGTTATTTCGCGCAGCCAGCCGCGCAGTTTGTCGCTGATTCCACAATCCAGCGCGGGCGGTATGTACTCTTCGTCGAGCACCACGCGGCCATCCGAGCGCTTTTCGAGTATGCGCGCGAATCCTAGGCTGTTGAAGCCGGAACCGGCATCGGTCTTGAGCATGATGCGCAAATTGGGCCGGCCGATCTTGAGCACCGCCTGGCTGTCGTTTTGCGCAATGGCGTCACGCACTTCCTGGTCTTCGGCCAGATAGCGCACCGGGCCCGGGTCGGCCCCGGTCTGAAACGCCTGGTCAGGCAGTCCGGGCCGGCGCAGCGGCAACACCAGGGCCACGATGGCATCGCGGCAGGTGTCCGGTACGTCCAGCGGGTCGGGTGCGGCTTTGTCATGCGGCACCTGAAACGGCGTGCCGTCCTGGAACTGTCCGCTCGCCTGGGCCAGCGCAACCTTGCCCAGATTGAGCAGCGCGCGATCTATGCGCAGCGAGGCGAAGCCATAGGCATAGGCCAGCGCGACTCCCAGACGCCGATCGAGCAAAGATTCGAAATAGCGTTCCTGCTGCTGAAAATGTTGCGGCCGCAGAAAGAGGCCGTCCGACCACAGCACCTTATCTTGTTCCGACATTCTATTGCCCAGGCTTGTGCATGCGTGGCAGGGAATACCGCGATTCGGCGCTTATGATACCCGTTTTCCACGCCAGGGCATTTTGCGCCCAGGGCCGTTACGGCGGGGCGAATCTAAGCCGCCGCGGAACGTCAGCCGTGACGCAGCGCACGGCCTGCGGCCCGCCTGGTGCTGCCGATAGGCCCGCACGAACCACGCAGCCGTTTGATTCCTGTCAAGCCTTGGGGCGAAAAACCTGGCCAGAACGCCCTGGCGTCCGTTTGGGGCAAACCGGCCGCACGGCCAGGACGGCGTTCACTCCCACGGCGGCCGGCGTGCGAGCAGGCGGCGCGCGCGCTTGAGCTGCCTGGCGGCGCGGCCCTGTCCACGGGACGCGTACCAGCCGGCCGCAAAACCCGCCCCCACGGCAACTTCGCCGCCCAGCGCGGTCCACGCGCCCAGACGGGCGTCCAGCAGCGCGAGGTCATTGTGCTTGCCCAGTCCGTCCTGGGCGCGCGCCACCCGCGCGGCATAACGTGCGGCGCGCCGGCCGTCCAGCAGAGAGGTCAGAAATTCCGTGCCGTAGCGCAAAGCTTTCAAGGCCACGCGCAGGCGGTGCAAGGATTCATCGTCCTCGGCGCGCGCACTCCGGGCGCGTTTTTTCGCGCGCTTGTACAGCGCGGTCAGGCGCGCGCGCGCGAACTCCGGCAAGCTGTCCTTACCGTCCGGTAGCGCCTGCAGGTCGGCGGCCAGATTCAGCACGTCCAGCACCAGGGCCGGCTCGGCCAGACTGGCGCGCAAGCGCGCACGCAGGGCGCGCCGCTCGGCTTCGCCATGGCGCGCCAGCACTTCCAGTTCGGTGCGCCCCGGCTGCGCCCGGCGCAGCGTTGCCAGAAAACGCTCGCACAGCACGTCCAGATCGCGCGCCGCCCCGGTGGCATCGCCGCGCGCGCGCAAAATCGGCATCCAGCGCTGTACGAAAGGCTCCGGCAAGGCCGGCGCGAACAGTTGCAGCACCGAACGCAGGCGGCGCAGGCCGACGCGCATCTGGTGCAAATATTCCGTGTCGTCCTCGCGCCGTGCTCCGGCGGCATTGGCCTGCCACTGCCGCAGGCAGGCGTGGGCCAGGACGCGAAACGCCTGCGGCACGCCTTGCGCTGCGTCGAGCGTACTGGGCGCCGCGAATACCGGGCCGTCCGCACTGCCGGCAAACAGGGCATAGCCGCGTTGCGCCTTGCTGGCATCTTCCGGCCACATGGGTGCCAGGGTGGCGAGGCGCCGCGCCAGGTCGAACAGGGCTGCGACGGGTCCGCGTTCCAGTTCCAGTTCCAGTTCGCTGATGGTGGCTTTGCGCCCCTGCGCTTCCATGCTGCCGGAATCGAACATGAGCAACAGCCGGGTCGCGGCATCGGGTTCATAAACCCGCACTTCGCGCCGGAAACTGGTCGTGAATAGCGGCACCAGCGCCTGCTTCGCGGCGGCCAGCAAGCGCGCCGCGGTTTCATCGTCGACCCGGGAAAAATCGAAGCCGGCCGCCGCGTCATAGGGCTGTTCCCATTCCGGCCGGCTTGACAGGCCACCCGCGGAATCGCGCGCGCACTTCACGGTCTGCAGCCAGGCGCCGCCTATCTTGCGGGTACGCAAACCTATGCCGTGGCGGCGCAGCAGCAGGTCGGGCGTGTCGTAATAGGTGTTGACCAGCAATTGCGCGCGGCCGGCGCGCGGCAGCTCGGCAACCATGGCCTGCTGCGCAAGTGCGCGCAGGTCAGCGGGCGCGAGCGCCAGTTTGAGTTCGATTTCCTGTCCCATGGAGGCCGATAGACGTGCACTGTCCGGCAAGCCGACAGCGCTGCTGGAAAATGGCGTATATTGTATACGCGATTTATCAAGAACCCAAGGAGTCACGCCATGCCTGCAAAGCGCAAATCTTCCACCGCTGCGGCAACCGCCCACGACGCCCCAGTGGCCGCCAGCTCTGCCCAGCCGGCGCCGGACGACGCGCCCGCCCCGCCGCCGCCCAGCGCCGCGCCGCCGGACGACGCGCCGGCCGCCAAGCCCAAATCCAGCGCCAGAAAGCCCGCTGCAGCCGGCAAGACGGTGCGCGCGGCCACGGCCGCCGCCAAACCGCCCGAGCGGGCTGCAGAAGCGGACGCAAAAGCCGCACGCAAGGCTGCAAAGAAAGCCGGCCGCGAGGTCACATGCCGCATCACGCTGACGCGCGCTCAAATGGATAGCCTCGCCCGGCTCAAAGAAAGCTGCCGCGACGCCGGATTCAAACTGCGCAAAAGCGATGTGATGGCCTGGGCGCTGCAGCAACTCGCCGCGCTGGACGATGCACAACTCGCGGCCACCCTCAAACCCGTCCAGACGCATTAGGAGGCCCGCCCATGGCCGCGAAAAAGCGTGACAAGGCCGGGACACCCGAAGCATTGCCGGCCGTCCGCGAAAAACTGGTGCGTGATTCATTCACCCTGCCCGCATCGGATTACGCGCTCATCGCCGCACTCAAGGGGCGCCTGCTCAGCCGCGGCATGGAGGCCAAAAAGTCGGAAGTCGTGCGTGCCGGATTGCGCCTCCTGGCCAGCCTGGACGGGGATGATCTGGACGCGGCATTCGGGCGCGTCGAGCGCATCAAGACCGGCCGTCCGGCAAAGGGCAAAAAAGCCGCCACCGCGGGCGCCCAGGCGATAGCCGCCACACCCGACTGAAAGCGGGCGGATCATCCCGCCACGGGTATATCCTGCGCACGGCTGGCGTCACTCCAGGCGCGTCCAGTCTGTAATATCCCACTGCTGAAGGACCGGCCTTGCGCGAGGTAAGCAAATGGAACTGATACTTTGGCGCCACGCCGACGCCGTGGACGGCGTACCCGACATGGAACGCGCGCTGTCTGCGCGCGGCGAAAAACAGGCGCGTGCCATGGCGGCCTGGCTGCGGCCGCGCCTGCCGGCCGGCATGCACATCCTGGCCAGTCCGGCACGCCGCACCCGGCAAACCGCCGACGCGCTGCGCCTGCCCTACACGACCGACCAGCGCCTCGCACCGGGCGCACGCTCCAGCGCACTGCTGGGCGCGGCCGGCTGGCCCGACCACGAGCCCGGCGTGCTGCTGGTCGGCCACCAGCCCACGCTGGGCCTGTGCGCGGCCCTGTTACTGGGCGGCGCCGAAGACGCCTGGTCGGTCAAAAAAGGTGCCGTATGGTGGATTAGCAGCCGCACGCGCTTCGGCGCCCGCGAAACCATATTGCGCGCCGTGCTGGCGCCGGACCTGGTGGACGACTGAAATCCCCGCCCGCAGAGCGGCCCAACTCACGCGCCGACGGACTCAGACGCCCGCCAGCGCGGCCACGTCGCCACGCGGCGCGCAGGCCGGCGGCAATTCCGCCGCGTGCGCGGCGCGCCGCGCAAGCTGGGCGCCGATTGCGGTCTGGGCGCGGCGCGCCAGCAGCTTGCGCCCGGCCGGAGGCAGGGCGGCAAGAAAATCCACACGCACCGCGAGCCGCGGCATTGCCGCTACGGCGCGCAAGGAAGTCCACAGCGATATATCGCCGTGATACGCCGGCTGGCGTGCCGGCAAACCGGCAGCGTCGAAATATCCCAGCGCGACCGGTTGCGTGATGCAGCCCGCGCGCACCGCCGCCTCGCAGGCGGCCGCATGAAAATGCAGCACCTGACTGCCGTCCGAGCATGTGCCTTCGGGAAATACCACCACGCAGTGCCCGTCCTCCAGCGCCCGCGCAGCCGCGGCAACCAATCCGGCAGCCGCGGCCGCATTGCCGCGCCGCAGGAACAGCACGTCATGACGCGCCACCAGCCATCCCAACAGCGGCCAGCGACGCACCTCGTCCTTGCAAACGAACAACACCGGCGCGAGCGCCTGCAGCACGAACACATCCAGCCAGGAAACGTGGTTGGATACCCACAGCGCCGCGCCGCGCGGCTGGCCGGACAACTCGACGTGTACGCCCAGCAGCGCCAGCAACTGTTGTGCCCAGCGCCGGCGCACCGCGGCGCGGCGGCGTGGCCCCATGAACCGCAAGACGCAAGCCGTGAGCAGGCAGCCTTTCAACAGGTGCAGCGCCACCCCGGCAAGACGCAGGACGGCGCGCATCAAACCCCCCGCTCCACGAAATGCCTCGCATAGCGTGGCGCGAGGCGTGCCATGGGCAGCAGCATGAACAGATCGGCGGTATTGAAGTCGCGGTCCCAGGCCGGTTCGCCACACACCCAGGCACCGGCACGCAAATAGCCTTTCACGAGCGGCGGCGGCGTGGCCGCGCCACTTGCCCGCAAAACCTCCACGGGCAGCCGGTGGCGCGGAAACACGCGGTATTCGAGCGGTGCGAGCTGCTGCGCCAGCCCTGCATATATGCTGGCCGCGGCCTGCCCGCCGTCGGCCATGCCCAGACTTGCGCAACCTATCAGGTACTCGTATTTGCGCTCCTGCATGTAGCGAGCGAGACCGCTCCACAACAGCGAAATGACGGCCGCGCTGCCGCGGTAGTCGGGATCGATGCAGGAACGCCCCACCTCGACCATGCGGCCGCGCAAATGTTTGAGCCGCACCAGATCGAATTCCGCATCGGAGTAGTAGGCGCCCAGCGCTGCGGCGGCCTGCGGGGTAAGGATGCGGTAGGTGCCGACCACCTGATCCTGAGCCAG
>JAEUNN010000143.1 GCA_016791085.1 Rhodocyclaceae bacterium
ATGACCAAGCCGTCTCCCGACTTCACCCGCCCCGCTCCCCCCGCCGCGCCGCCCAACCGGCTGCCGCTGCGCCTGTTCCTGCTGCTGTTCCTGCCGGTCGCCGTGCTCATTTGCGGGGTCGCCAGGTATGTCGGCAACGCGCGCATAGACGAGGAACTTGCGCGCCTCACCGCGTCGGAAAAAATCGCCGTGGCGCTGGGCGCCGGGCGCATAGACAACGAAATGGTTATCGCGCTGCGGCACCTGCGCTCGTTGGCCGCGGAAACGCCGGTACGCGATGTGATAGAGGGCCGCGCCGAAGCCGGGCCGGCCATGGCGCAAGCTTTCCTGACCCTGGCCGCACGCAACCCGAGTTACGACCAGGTGCGCTGGCTGGACAGCAGCGGCTACGAGCGCATGCGCATCAACGGACATAAGGGCAAGCCCGAGCAGGTTCCGGCGGAGCAGCTGCAGGACCAGAGCAGCCGCTACTATTTTCCGGCCACCGTGGCACTGCCGCCGGACGGAATTTACGTATCGCCGCTGGATCTGAACGTCGATCACGGCAAGATAGAAGTGCCCCACAAGCCGGTGTTGCGCATCGCCACGCCGGCTTACGACGCGCAGGGCGTGCTGCGCGGCGTGCTCATCATCAATATCGACGCGCGCGACATGCTCGACGCCTTCGTGGGCAATCTGGCCGAGGCGCGCTCGCACGTAAGTCTGGTCAATCGCGACGGATACGTACTGAAAGGTCCCGACCCCAACGCGGAATGGGGCTTCATGTTCGGCCGCGACAATACGCTCGCCAAATCCGACCCCGGCGTGTGGGCCGCAGTGAGCGCGTCGGACGCCGGGCAGAAGGTCGATGGCGGCGTCTGGACCTGGCAGCGCATCTATCCGGTCAAGGAACTGGCGGCGCGCGCCAAGGACTCGTTCTACATGGTCGCCCTGGCGCAATTGCCCGCCACGCAACTCGACGTGATGCGCAACCGGACCTGGAGCGCGGCGACCTTGCTGGCCGGCATGGCGTTGCTATTGCACCTGGTATTCAGCGGCTGGCTGGCGCACGCGCTGGGTGCGCGCGCACGCGCCCAGGCCGACGCGGAACTTGCGCGGCGCGACGCCGAAGCCGCGAAGCGGTTGCATCACGCTGAACAACGTTATCGCGTGCTGGCGGAAGGCAACGTAAATGGCACTTTGGTCGCCGACGCCGCGGGCACCATCATTTACGCCAACCCGGCGCTGGAGCGCATGTTCGGCCGCGACGCCGGCGATCTGGTCGGCGCGCCCGTGGAATCACTGTTGCCGGCCCCGGCGCGCGCGCGCCATGCCGAATATCGCGCTGGTTTCCTGCGTGCGCCCAGTGGCCGCGCCATGGGCAGCGGGCGCGATTTGCGCGCCCTGCGCCGCGACGGCACGGAATTTCCGGTGGAAGTGAGCCTCAGCCCCTTCGTCGAAAACGGCACCGCCCTGGTGCAGGTCATGGTGGTGGACATTACCGAACGCAAACAGGCCGAAGCGGCTTTGCGCGAAGCCAATGACCGCATGAAACTGGCCGCCACCGCGGCCGGCCTGGGCATCTGGATGTGGGACCTGGAAAGCGGCGACGTACAGTGGGACGACTGGATGTGCGAACTGTACGAAGTGCCGGAAGAAGACCGCAATCCCGAAGGGTTCAAGCGCGTGTGGCGCGAGCGCTGCCACAGCGACGACCTGCCCGAGTTGAAGACGCGCCTGCAGGCGGCGGTGCGCGGCGAGCGCGAATTCGACCTCAATTTCCGCCTGCGCCTGCCCAGCGGCAGCATACGCTACCTGCAGTGCATGACCACCACCCAGCGCGGCCCGGACAGCAAGGTGGTGCGCATCATAGGCGTGAATCAGGACATTACCGCGCAGTGCGAACTGGAAAACCGGCTGCGCAAGGCGCGGGACGATGCCGAAGCCGCCAGCCGCGCGAAAAGCGATTTCGTGGCCAACATGAGCCACGAAATACGCACCCCGCTCAATGCCGTGATCGGCCTGTCGCAACTGTTGCTGGACACCGAACTCAATAGCCGCCAGCGCGACTACATGGGCAAAATCCTGAGTTCTTCGCGCGCCCTGCTGGGCATCCTGAACGACATACTCGATTTTTCCAAAATCGAGGCCGGCGGCATGCACCTCGAAGCCGTCGATTTTCAGCTCGACGAATTGCTCGGCACGGCCTCCGACCTGTTTTCGGTGCGCGCGGAAGAAAAGGGCCTCGAACTGGTGTTCGACGTGGCACCGGACGTGCCCGAAACGCTCACCGGCGACCCGCTGCGCATGTCGCAAATCATCAACAACCTGGTCGGCAATGCCGTCAAATTTACCGAACAGGGCGAAATACACGTCAAGGTAACGGCGGAATCCGTGGCCGAAGATAGCGTAATGCTGCGCATCGCGGTGCGCGACACCGGCATAGGCATGACGCCGGACCAGCAGGCCAGGCTGTTCGGCGCCTTCACGCAAGCCGACACCTCGACCTCGCGCAAATATGGCGGCACCGGGCTGGGCCTCGCCATCTGCCGGCGCCTGGTGGAACTGATGGACGGCAGCATAGGCGTGAACAGCCAGTCCGGCCAGGGCACCACTTTCCACTTCACGGTGCGCCTGGCGGTGCCGCAGAACGTGCGGCGCGTGCGCGACCCGGGTGACCTGCGCGGCCTGCGCACCCTGGTCGTGGATGACCAGGACACTTCGCTCGCGGTCATGAGCAACATATTGGGATCGTGGTCGTTCAAGGTTACCGCGGCGCACGATGCACGCGAAGGGCTGGCGCACATAGACGAAGCCGCGCGCCTGGGTCAGCCCTTCGAACTGATTCTAATCGACTGGAAAATGCCCGGCATGGACGGCCTGGAAATGGCCGCCGAACTGCAGCGGCGCGTATTTTCCGGCGCGCTCGGCACGGCCCCCATTGCCATCATGGTGACGGCTTTCGGGCGCGAGCGCGTGTTGAGCGTTGCCGAAAGCGGCGGCCTGGATGCCGTGATCGACAAGCCCATCAAGCCCGGCAGCCTGTTCGACACCATCATCAGCCTGCAGCGCGGCGCCGCGGGCGGCCCGGTGGGCGCCGCGCCGGCCCCGCGCGAACTGGTGGACCTGACCGCCCCGGTGCGCGGCGCGCGCGTGCTGCTGGTGGAAGACAACACCACCAACCAGCTGGTGGCCTGTGCCTTCCTGGAAAAATTCGGCCTGCAGGTGGACATTGCCGACAATGGCCTCGACGCCATAGGCATGGTGGTGGGCGGCACCTACGACCTGGTGCTGATGGACCTGCAAATGCCCGGCATGGACGGTTTCGAAGCCACGCGGCGCATACGCGCGACCGCCAAAGGACGCGAACTGCCGATACTGGCCATGACCGCCGCGGCGCTGTTGCAGGATCGCGAAGCGAGCCGCGCGGCCGGCATGAACGACCACATCGCCAAACCCATCGTGGACCGCGAACTTGCCGATGCGCTGGTCAAGTGGATCAAGCCGCGCGCGCCCAGCCATGCCGCCACGGCCGAAGAACGCGCGCCCGCCTCGGCCGAAAATGCGCCGTTTGCCCTGCCGGGGCTGGATTTGGCCAGCGCGGTGCACCTGGTCGATGGACGCTGGGCCTTTTTGCGCCGCGTATTGCAGCGCTTTCACGCGGATTTCCACAACGCCTCCCAGCGCATCAACGGTGCCGTGCAGGAGAACCGCCTGCACGACGCGGAACGCATCGTGCATACCGTGATCGGTCTGGCCGAATGTGCCGGCAGCCTGCGCCTGCGCGAGCACGGCGCGCGCTTCGACCACGCGCTCAAGAGCGGCGGAACCGACGGCAAGGAAGAATTTCTTGCCGAACTGGAGCGCGTGCTGGCGGCGCTCCAGCCGGTACTGGGCGAAACCGCGCCGGC
>JAEUNN010000147.1 GCA_016791085.1 Rhodocyclaceae bacterium
TGGCCGGGGCGCTTGCGCCGCCACCCTTGGAAGCGCATGCCCTGTATGCGCTCAATTTTTACCGCGAGGCCATGGCGCGGGGCGGGTTGCGCCAAATCTGGTGGATTACCCCGGCCGTCGCGGATAGATTTTCCCAATGCCTGCCTGACCTCGACTCCTGCTTCATGGTGAAACTCGATCTGACCGAAACCGCGCCGGCAGTGCCGGAAGGCGATGCAAAACCATGACCGACAGCGCGCCGGACAGACTGGATTTTTTCATCAGCTATACGCACACGGACGACGCCTGGGCGCAATGGGCGGGTTGGGTGCTCGAAGAAGCCGGATACAAGGTCAAATTGATGGCCTGGGATTTCGGTCCCGGCAGCAATTTCGCGCACGAAATGCACAAGGCGACGCAGCACGCCGAACGTACGCTCATGCTGCTATCGCCGGCTTACCTCGAATCCGCATTTTCGGAGACGGAGTGGCTCGCCGCGTTCGTGCAGGACCCGCACGGAGACAAGCGCAAATTGTTGCCCGTGCGCATCGCGCCCTGCGCGCCGGAAGGCCTGTTGCGCGGCATCGTCCATACCGATTTGGTCGGCCTCGATGAGGCTGCGGCGCGCGATCGGCTGCTTGCCGCGGCCAAAAACCAGCGCGCCAAGCCGGCAGGCAAACCTGGCTTTCCGGGTGGCGGCGCGCGGGCCGCGGCAGACGCGAGGCCTGCGCCGGCATTTCCGGGCGGCGTGCCGGCTTTTCCGGGCGGCGTGCCGGCGGCCATCCACAATTTGCCTTTCCTGCCGCTGGGCGAATTGTTCAAGGGGCGCGATGCATTCGTGGACTTGCTGCATGCCCCGCTGACCCAGGCAAACGGCCGGCCGCAGGTGTTGCACGGCCTGGGCGGCGTGGGCAAAACGCGGCTCGCGCTCGAATATGCCTGGCGTTATCGCCGCGACTACGCGGCGCTATTGTGGGTGGCCGCCGACACGGCCGAAGAACTGCGGCGCAATGTCGCCGCGTTGTGCCGCGCCGAACTGCTGAATCTGTCCGAAAGCGAAATTCAGGACGAAACTCGGCAATATGCCGCCGTATGCCGCCACCTGCGTGTCACGCCGGGCTGGCTGCTCATCGTCGATAACGCCGACAGCGTATCCGCTGCGGCCGCCGTGGAACAACTCGCGCTCGATCTGGCCGGCGGCAGTTTGCTCGTGACTTCGCGGATCGCAAATTGGGGCGGCGGTGTCGATCTGCATGCGGTCGATTTGCTCGCGGCCGATGCCGCGGCCGCATTTTTGATCGAGCGTACCCGGGGCAGGCGCCGCGTGCAGGCAACTGACGTGGCGGACGCACACGCGCTCGCGGAGCAGGAATTGCAATGTCTGCCGCTGGCGCTGGAACAGGCTGGCGCCTTCATCGCGAAAATGGGCATATCGATTGCCGGCTACCGCGCGCGCTGGCAAAAAGGCGAAGCCAAATTGCGGCAGTTTCACGACGCGCGCCTCATGCACTACCCGGCCAGCGTGGCGGCCACCTGGCTTACCAGCATGGACGCGGCCGGCGCGCCGGCGCGGGCCGTGCTTTATGTTCTGAG
>JAEUNN010000214.1 GCA_016791085.1 Rhodocyclaceae bacterium
GAAGATTTGCCGCATACGGCCACCGGCAAACTGTCGAAAAAGGATTTGCGCGAGCGCCTGCGCGATTACACCTTGCCGGGGGCTTGACGCGTGGCGGACGCGGCGGCCGGCGGCGCGGAAGCGCCGGGCGCGGACATACGCTTGTGGCAGCGGCTGCGCGTGCGCTGGGCTGAAGTCGATGCCCAGCGCATCGTGTTCAATGGCCACTACCTGACCTATTTCGACGTCGCCGTCACCGAATATTGGCGCGCCATCGGCCTGCCTTACCCGGACGCCATCAGCGACGCCGAAAACGACCTGTTCGCGGTGCGCTCGCTGGTGAATTACCACGCTCCGGCGTTTTTCGACGACTGGCTGGAGGTCGGCATACGTGTCGCGCGGCTGGGCAATTCCAGCATAGGTTTCGAGTTTCTGATACGGCGCGGCAGCGAACGCGTGGCCAGCGGCGAAGTCGTGTATGTGAATGCCGACCCCGTCGCGCGGCGCGCGCGGCCTTTGCCGGAACGCCTGCGCGCGGCCATCGTGCGTTTCGAAACCCTGGCCGTGGCGCACGACGAGGACGCCAGCGACGCGCCGCGCGCGGGCTGAGGAGGCGTGCCGCCCGCGGCGATGCGTGGCCGCGACGCCGCGGCGCATTCCATGCCGGGCTTGTGCAAGGTGGCGCCCGCTTTACCGCCGCGTCCAACTACAATGGGTTTAGGCGACGGCCAGTGCCCGGCCGGCGCGCGCAAGGGCAGGAGGAGGGGCGCTGCGGCTCACGCAGGCGCGCCGGTCTGGTTCCACACAACGAAAGGCACGAGGCTCGTCATGCAAACGATAGACGGTGCAGGCTTGCTGTCTGAGTGGGGAGCGGGGCGCTTCAAATGCGGGTCCACCTTCGGCGCCTTGAGCGATGAGGCCGTGGGTTTCATTTGCGCGCGCGGCCGCGTGGTCGAACTGGCCGACGGCGAACGTCTGTTCGAGACCGGCAGTGCCGCGGATTCGTTTTTCGTGGTGCTGGAAGGACGCCTGGACTGTTTCCGGGAGTGCGGCGGGCCCGACGTGCCGATCAACCAGGTGTGTTTCGGCGAACAGATCGGCTATGCCTCGATGATCGGGCTGTTTCCGCGTCTGGGCTATGGACGCGCCTTCGGCCGCACGCTGCTGATCGAGGTGAGCATCGATCTGTTCTACGCCTTGCACAAGTCCCACCCTTTCGATTTCGGAATACTCATGCTCAACCTGTCGCGCGAAATGGCGCGCCGCATACGCCATCTGGTCGACCTGCGCGTGGAAGCCTGCAACGACCACCCGGTCTGAACCGTCCGCGCGACGGTAAAGCCGGGCAATTTCCGGCGGATCCTCCGGGTGTTTTTTTACTGATTGGCACCGAAGGGCGCAATTTCCTTGTCCGGCTGCATACGCACAGGGCCGCCGCCTGGTGCGCAAGTTTTCCCCGTTTGGCTGAATTTCATGGCGCAGCGCAACACGGCTGGCACGCCGGCTGAGTGCGGGCCGGAACGCCTACGGGCGGAAGCCGAAATCCACGCGTAACGCGACAGTCCCGAAGCACGGTGTCGACCAGCCGCGTGGCAGAGGCGCGGCACTCAGCGCAGCAGGGCTTGGATGCCCTGTCCCCGTTCAAATCTGCTGACGACCCCCGGAGAGGCCGCGCCGTGCGACGGGTGATCGGCTCGAATCTTGTCCAGCCGGGGAATTTCGCCGCCGCTTGCTACGCCGCTGCGCGTGGATATGCCGGTGCGAGCCGGCCGCGCGGCCCGCCCGACCAGCCGGCGCTCAGTTCGCACTAACGGTTGCTGGCGACCGCTGTGCGAGGCGTTTTGTCGCTCGTCGCGCTGCATGAGCCGGTACTTTGCCCGCATAGCGCTGCGATCCGTACCCGCAGGGTGCCCCACCTGCGTGCAAAATCGCGCTTTCAAGTTTCACGCCGTCTTTTCGTAGACGCTAGAGAGGATGAGTCCCAGGCTCGCCGGCTCATCCATTTGTGCTTGCGCCGGCCAGACGTACCGGGTGCATCGGCTCGATGGCAGAGGGAATATCCGATCATGACGCAAACTGCGCGCGGCGCACCCATAGTCCGGGTCGAACTCGATGCCGAGCGCATCACCCTGGCCTGGCCGCCGGAAGCGCTGCGGGGCGCCGTCAGTTTGCCCCTGGGCGCCGCTCGCATCGCGCAGCGCTTTCTGCGCCATGTTCCACCTGCGCCGGCCGAGCTGGAAATGGCCATAGAAGCCATCGAAAATTCCATCGAGGAAGTGGACCTGCGCCTGGCTGCCGGTTCGGTATTCGTTCTTGCCGGCGCCTGGCCTCCGGGCCTGTCGGTAGCGGCGCCCGGCATGGACAGGGATGCGGTGGAGAACATTTTTCAGCGCCTTGCTGCGCTGGCGCTGGGCCGTCCGGCAAGCAGCGAAACTTTGCCGCTCGATGCCGTCTTCTGCGCTGCAGCGCTGGTGCTGCGCGAACTTATGCACCACCTCGGCGTAGATCGCGCGATGGCGGATCCGGACGGTGCCGCTGCAGCGGCGCAGCGTGCGGGGCAAACATGACGGGCCGCCGTGCATGGGCGTGTGCGCACCGCCTGCAAGGCGTTTGCGTGCAGCCGGCCGGGCCGCCCGGATCGCGCGCGAGCCGGCATGGAAGCGCCGTCCTGGCGGTCGGCGCGCCCGAACATTTGCGGGGTATGTGGGCGAGGCCGCGTGCAAGGCTTGCGCGGAGGCGTTCCGGGCGGCCGTGCATGGGGCCGTTGGTTGATTCTGGCGGGGGTATATTCACTGCGCGCAAATTCGCTGCGCCGGAAACTTGAACTGCGCATGGCCCGATACTTTGGTGATGGCGACAAGGCCGCGTCCGCGCGGCCCGTGCGTGCTGGTGTGCGTCCTGCGCCGGGGGCAGTGTGGGCCGGGCGCGGCCGCGGCGCGCACCGCGCATGCGCGGCAAGGCCGGAGCAAATCCGGTCATTGCGTCGGCGCCTGCAATGGATACGGCGCGAACCCTACGGAATCCGCGTGCGCTCATGAATGCCCTGATGAGCCGGCTTGCGGAGCGTCTGTTGCGGCAGCGGCCCGGGTACCACCTCTGGGTGTCCGTGCTGGTTTCGGTCGCCATGACCGAAACCATCATCGTTGCGATGAATCTTTTGCTGCTGGGCCACATCGACCGGGGATACCTGATTACCGGCTTCGTGGCCGGGGCACTCGTATCGCTCATCGTGTCGTCCATCCTGATTTACCTGTCGGACCGCATGCGGCGCACCGAAAATCTGTATCGGCTGCTGGTGGACAACGCCGAAATTCCGGTGCTGCTGGTGTCGCTTGAAGACGGCCGCATATTGAGCGGCAACGACAAGGCGGCTCAGTACCTCGATTGCGGCGCGGAGCGCTTCGCAAACGTGCGCGAGCGCGATCTGTGGCTGCATGCGCGGCAGCGCGAGGCGTTTTTCGACACCATACGCGAACACGGCCGCAGCAGCGGTGGCGAGGTCGAACTGCGCACCTGCAAGGGCGAGCGCAAATGGGCAAGCCTGGCCGCCAATGCCGTCGAGCTTGAAGGCGGGGCCGGCCTGTTCATGATGATCGCCGACCTTACTGCGCGCAAACGCTCGGAAGATGCGTTGCGGGAAAGTGAGGACCGCTTGCGCCGGCTGCACGAAAGCCTGCGCGATGCCTATGCGCAAGTCGGCCTCGACGGCCGCATACAAAGTTGGAACGCCGCGTTTCTGTCCATGCTCGGGTACACCGCGGAGGAATTGCGCACGCTGCAAATCAGCGATATCACGCCGCAGCGCTGGCACGCGCGCGATGCGGCGATCATCGCGGAACAGGTGCTGCGGCATGGCCAGTCCGAGGTGCACGAAAAAGAATACATACGCCGCGACGGTGAACTATTGCAGGTGGAAGTACGTACCTTCCTGCTGCGCGACACGGACGGGCATCCCGAGGCGATGTGGGCCATCGTGCGCGACATTACCGAGCGCAAGGCCGTTGCGGCGGAACTAACGGCGCACCACGACCGGCTTGAAGAACTGGTCGCGCAGCGCACCGACGAGCTGCGCGAAATCACCGTGTTCAACCGCGCCTTGTTCGAAGCCACGCCGGTCGGGCTGGCTTTGTGCAGGATGGACGGCACCCATGTGGACGTGAATCCGGCTTATCTGCGCATCGTCGGTTACGACATGGCCGAAATCAAGCACCTGACCGGCGCCGCGCTGACTCCGCCGGAATATGCCGCGCAGGACGCGCAGCAGGCCGACATTCTGCGCAGCACCGGCCGTTACGGGCCGTACGAAAAAGAATACCTGCACCGTGCGGGCCGGCGCGTACCGGTGTTGCTGAACGGCCTGATCCTGCAGCGCGGCGGCAAACAATACATCTGGTCGTCGGTCGAGGACATCACGGCGCGCAAAGAGGCCGAAGCGAGCTTGCAGCAGGCCAAGGAATCGGCGGAAGCGGCCAATCGCGCGAAAAGCGCCTTCCTGGCCAACATGAGTCACGAAATCCGCACGCCGCTGCACGCGATCGGCGGCATGGCCTACCTGATCCGTCGTGCCGGACTGACGCCGCAACAGGCCGAGCGCATGGACAAACTGCAGGTGGCTACCGATCACCTGCTGAGCATCATCAATGCCGTGCTGGTATTGTCCCGCATCGAGGCCGGCAAAATCGCCATGGAAGAAATTCCGGTTTCGATCGACACGCTGATCGACCAGGTGCTGGCCATGACAGGCGAGCGTGCCCGTGCGAAAGGCCTGCAATTGCGCACGCAGATCGATGCCGATCTGCCGGAATTGTTGGGCGATCCCACGCGCTTGCGCGAGGCCCTGCTCAACTATGTGTCGAACGCGATCAAATTCACCGACTCCGGCGCCGTGCTGGTGCGCGTTGCGCGCTGTGCCGAATCGCGCGAAGACATTCTGCTCAGATTCGAGGTGCACGATACCGGGGTCGGCATCGCAGCCGAATCCATGGAGCGCCTGTTCACGCGCTTCGAACAGGCCGACAACAGCACCACGCGACGCTATGGAGGCACCGGTCTGGGGCTTGCGATCACGCGCAATTTCGCGCGCCTCATGGGGGGCGACGCGGGCGCGGAAAGCGCGCCCGGGCGCGGCAGCAGATTCTGGTTTACCGCCAGACTCAAAAAGATGCTGGCGACCGAATCCTCGCCGCCGCCGCAAAATGCCAGCGATGCGCTGGACCTATTGCAGCGGGAATATGCCGGTGCCCCGGTACTGGTGGTCGAAGACGACGCCTTCACTCAGGAAATTACGCTCACCTTGCTGCAGGACGCCGGTTTCTGCGTCGACCTGGCCGGCGACGGTGTGCGCGCAATCGAACTGGCGAGCGGGCGCGACTACGCGGCCATACTGATGGACGTGCAGATGCAGGGCATGGATGGACTGGAAGCCACGCGCCGCATCAGGCGCCTCGCGCGCCATGGCACCACACCCATCATCGCCATGACGGCCAATGCGTTTTTCGAGGACCGCATTCGCTGTCTCGATGCCGGTACCAATGAATTTCTTGGCAAGCCGGTGGAGCCGGCGCTGCTTTATTCAACGCTGTTGCACTGTTTGAAGTTAATGGCCGGCAACGCTCCGCAGGGAACAGGTTCGGACCCGGACGCCGCCCACGAGTGGGTAATCTGATCCAAGCCTGGGGGCTCGGGCACCGGCACGCGGAATGCGGGCCGGTTGCGTTCTGCGCTCCGCCTTACGCCTGGGCGGCGGCCATGGCGCGCCGCGCAATCAGTAGGCGTTGGCCGCCTCGATGTGTTGGTCCGGCGCATAGCGTATTTGCAGCATGGCCTTTTTGCGGCCGTCGGCGGTTGGTACCACGTAGTAATGCAATTCCTTGCTCTGATACGACTGAACGCTTTCCGGTTTTCCCAGCGCCTGTTCGACATGGGCTGCGGTTTTCAATTCCGCCAGCAAGCTGCGGAAGCGCGCGGCTTCACAGTCCTTCCTGGTAACACAGTCCTTCAGGCCGCCGACTATCGTGGCGCGCTCCTTGTCGGCCAGGCCTTCGCGCCTGGCCGCAAGCGCGCGTTCGCGCGCCGCGATTTCGTCCAGGCCTGGCGAGCCATGGCCCTCGTTGCAAGGCGTTTGCTGGAAAGTCGTGCGGCCATTTAGCGTGCATTTGTGGATATCGGCCTGTGCCGCAGTGGCCCACAGCACGAGCGTACCGCAAAGCAGCAAAGGCAATCCGCCGTGATGTCGAGTATGGTTCATGGCAAGTTCCGAAGTGGTGCCGATCGGAAAACCCGGTGCGCTCCGGCCGGCATGGACTAATGTCCTCAAATTCTGGTGTGACCGGTGCACCTTGCTGGCACTGGCGAGCGCTCGAGCAGCCAGTGTGGCCGACCACCCGCGGCTCCCGTGCAAGTGTCCGACAAGCCCGCGAGTTGTGGCCTTTATTTCCTTACGATTCAAATTTTGCTGTGGTTTTGAGTTGTTTTCGACGTGTGGACGCAAATAGCATGCCAAATTACAAAACATACAAGAAATCAATGCGATAAAATTTCATGGAAAATATTTGTCTAGGCCAGGTGTAAGAAATTTCGACGCACCTCCAGCAGGCGTGGCGCTACATTCAGAGATCGCGAAAACGGCTGATAGTCGGTCTCGCGGTGTCAACCGGCCGGGGCGCCGATGCTGCCCCACAAACTGTTCTCGCCGGCATCCCGCCGCGGGTTGCCCAGCTTTTTTCGGACCGCCGGATGCTGCCTGGCCGGACCGCTACGGGCTGGCAACGAGGTAGCACTCATACACCAAGGCAGCGGCTGGCGTGTGCGCCGGTTGCATCACCGCAGTCCTTACGCGTGCCACGCTTGTATGCGCTTTCGGCGGACCGAAGCGTGGGTCCGCCGGTCACGGCGCGTTCATCGAACGAGCGTGCCGCGCGAAGCACCCACTTGCACTGTGTGCGGGTGGCGCGGCACAGCATCGGGCCGCGTCGCAGCGGCGAACTTTGCGCGCGACAGGCAGGCCTGGCGATTTTGCAGGTGGCGTCAAGTTTTGCTGCGCGGTTGGATTGCCCCCACCGGCTTGCGTGCCCGGCCCGCTTACCAAGCACCCACGGCATGCTTGCGCAGCTGTCGCGCGGATGCCGCTGGCTGCACGCACAATTGCAAAAAAGTATTGCAGCTAGGGTTCGAGTGCGTGACGCGCGGGCCAGGCTCGTGGTAACTTTGCGCAATCACAACGATTGAAGTTCCGCCGGCCGACAAGGGGAGTCATTGTCGCAAGCGGGAAGGGGCAAATCCGGCGAAAGCCGGAGACGCAAAGCCATGGACCTAAAGCGCACGTTGCGCAATGGCCGCCAGGTTGCCGATCGACACACCTCACCGCGTTCGCGGTGCCAGTCCTGCAACCCCGCCTGCCGTGCGTGTCCATTTTCTCTATGGAGAGACAGGTAGTGGGCACTTCAAGTTTGACTTCGTTGTTGCGTGCCGCAAGCGCGCGCAGTTTCGCCTCGCAGTTGTTTGTCATCGCCGGACTGGCATTGGCCGTGATTCCCGCGGCACAGGCGCGCGAGCGAGTACCGCACCGGGAAAAGCCGGCCTTTCCGCACGTGCAACTGGAACGTCACCTTGGGGGCGATGACGCCGTCAAGGCACTGGGTGCGCAACTGGGCGCCGTTGCCGACTGGTATGGCATGGATACGCAAAACTTCCGCGCCATGCTGCGCGCCGATCGCCATGCCCGGCTCGATCGGGAAGGCCGGCTGCATTTTGTCGATGCAGTGACCGTGCCGGACCAGGGCGCCAATGCCGTGAGCGGTTCGCTCAATGCCAGCGGCGCACTGCTGCCGCTCGACCAAACCTTTCTGCTGCATAGCCGGCCCGGCGCGAAACGTACGATTTACTTGGATTTTCGCGGCGGTACGCTGACCGGCACGGCATGGAACAACTCGCCCGGCCTTGGCACCATCAACGCGGTGGCGTTCGATCTGGACGGAAACCCCGCGAACTTCAACAACACCGAACTTGGGCGCATCCAGTACATCTGGCAGCGCGTGGCCGAAGACTACGCGCCTTTGGACATCGACGTGACCACCGAAGCACCGGCTGCCGGGGTGCTCACCCGCTCCAGTACCAGCGACGACGTGTATGGTACGCGCGTGCTCATCACCAAGGATTTCACGGCCCTGACCAGTTCGCCCTGCAGTTGCGGCGGTATCGCCTATGTGGGGGTATTCGATAATGTCGGCGACTATTACAAACCCGCGCTGGTGTTCTACAACCAGCTCGGATCGGGCAACGAAAAATACGTCGCCGAAGCCATTTCGCACGAAGCCGGGCATACCCTGGGACTGTCGCACGACGGCTATAACGACGGCGTAAGTTCGACGGGCTATTACGGCGGGCACGGCAGCGGCGCGACAGGATGGGCACCCATAATGGGCGTGGGCTACTACAAGGAGCTAACGCAGTGGAGTAAGGGCGAATATCCTTATGCCACGCAGACGCAGGACGATATGGTCGTCATGCAGGCCAATGGCGGGACGCTGCGCGACGACGACCATGGCGACACGCCGGCGGCTGCCACGGTGCTGGATTTCACGGATAACGGCAGTACCGTATCGATCAGCGGCAGCGGCGTGATCGGCACGCGCAGCGACGTCGATTACTTCAGCTTTTACAGCCACGCCGGCACGGCGAGCATCAATGTAAATCCGGTTGTACGCGGCGCCAATCTGGATATCCAGGCCACACTCTACGATGCCTATGGCAATCCGATCGGCGTGTCCAATCCAGGCACCGCGCTCAACGCGAGCTTGGCGATCGCGCTGCCCGCGGCCGGCACTTACTACCTGAAAATCGAAGGCGTCGGCAAAGGTGACTTGACGACCGGCTATTCCGATTTCGCCAGCCTCGGAAATTATTTTGTCAGCGGTACGCTGCCCGGCAACGCCAACCAGCCACCCAGCGCGGTTGCGTCGGCCACGCCGGCAAGCGGTACTGCGCCGCTGGCAGTGAATTTCTCCAGCAGCGGTACTAGCGACCCCGATGGCGATGCGCTCAGCTTTGACTGGAATTTTGGCGACGGCAGCGCGCATTCGACCGCGGCCAATCCGTCTCACACCTATGCCGGCGCCGGCACCTATGTTGCGACGCTGACTGTGACCGACACTCAGGGTGCAAGCGCAAGGACCCAGATTACGGTCAACGCGACGGCGGCGCTGCCGGCCCTGCACTTGAGCGCGCTTAACATAAGTTTCACCACGAACAACGCCTACGGCGTACGGGCTACGGCCCGCATGACCGTGGTCAATGCCAACGGCACCCCGGTCAAAGGTGCCACGGTTACCGGCGTATGGAGCGGTACGGTGAGCGGAACGGGCTCGGCGGTGACTTATTCCACCGGCGTGGCCAGCGTGACGTCTTCCCAGACCACGACGCGGGGGACCATGACTTTCACGATCACGGACATCACGCTGTCCGGCTATAGCTACGACAGCTTGGGGAACGTGGCGAACAGCATTTCCATCACCTATTGAAGCGCGTCGGCGCGGAATGGACGCGGCCGGGGATTAACCCGGCCGTTTTTCCCGCCGGACGCCGAGGCCGCGCTGCGCGTGCCGGTTTGCACCCGGATCGCCAGCCTGGGCAAAGGCAATGCGCAGCGGGTGGCTTGTCCGCCATGGCGCGGCAAACTGGGTCGGTCGCAAGTCCTTGACGATTGCCCGGGAGGGCGCCGCCGGAATACAGGAACGGGAATGAGCGCAATCGCTGGATACGGCGCTGGGGGGCGCGCGTGCCCTCAGCGTCAATCGAGCAGGCTCAGTACTTGCCGCGTCATTCCGTTGCAGAGGGTAATGAATTGATCCCGTAGCGCAGCGCCGCCGCGCCCCTTGGCCTTGCGCGCTTTCGGAGCACACAGATGCAGAGATGAAAATTCGTGCAGCGCGCGATGCGATGTGCCGATTTCCGGCCAGACGGCTTGCGCGGCGTGCGGGCTTGCCTGTGCATTTCCTATCCAGGCCGGCAGGCGCAGCGAGTCGTAGCTATCCGGCGCCGACAGCGCGGGATTCTCCAAGTGTTCCTGGGCCTGACGCGTCCAGGCGCGAAATTCGGCCAGTGCCACCAGCACCGGCACGTCGGAGCGCGGAACGCGCCGGAAGTCGCGTGTCGTATGTTTGTTTCGCCACGCTTCCACCCACTGGACCAATTGTTCTGCCGGCATGGGCCGGGCAAACGCATAGCCCTGGCCGATATCGCAACCCAGGCGCAGCAGTATTTCGGCATGCCCTTCGGTTTCGACGCCTTCCGCGATAATTTCGCGGCCGAAAGATTCGGCCAGCCCTATGGTGCCGTCCAGGATCGTCAGATCTTCCGGGTCCTCGAGCATGTTGCGCACGAAACTTTGGTCGATTTTCAGATGTTTGGCCGGCAGGCGTTTGAGATAGGTCAGCGATGAATAGCCGGTGCCGAAATCGTCGAGCGAAAAACTGACGCCAAGTTCGTTGCCGGCCCGCATGATGGCCGTGACCTTGCCCAGGTCTTCGAGCGCGCTGGATTCGACGATTTCGAGGTCCAGGTAGCCCACTGCGGACGGGTGCACATACAGCGCGATTTTCAGCTTGTCCAGAAATTCCGGGCACTGGAACTGGCGGCTGGCGATGTTGATGCTGACCGATATTTTCAGTCCTTGGGCGTGCCAGCGTTCCAGTTGTTCGAGCGCCGAGTCGATGATCCAGTCGCCCAGGCGCACCATCAGATCGTGATTTTCTATGAGCGGCAGGAATTGTATCGGCGGCAGCAGCCCTTTCTCCGGGTGCATCCAGCGTATCAGCGCTTCCGCGCCCACGATTTCGCCGCTGCGCATGTTCAGTTTGGGCTGGTAGTGGAGCAAGAACTCGCCGGCTTCGAGGGCGTCGCGCAGGCGGTCGAGCTGAGCGAGTTGCGAGCGCAGGTGCTTCTGCACCAGCGGATCGAAGCGGCAGCAGCGGTCGCCGCCATTTTGTTTGGCCTGATACATGGCCTGGTCGGCCTGGCGTATCAGGTGGTCGGCATCTATGTTGTGTTCGTCCTGCGGGAAAAAGCTTACGCCCAGGCTGGCGGTGATGTGGTATTCGTTGCCCTCTATCGTGAGCGGCCGCGACGTTTCTTCCTGCAGCTGGCGCAATATGGGCTCGCAGGCCGCCTCGCTTTCCAGATTGGCGATCACCGCGACAAATTCGTCGCCGCCCGGGCGCGACAGCGTGTCGCCTTCACGCAGCACACGTTTGAGCCGTGTTGCCAGTGCAAACAATTGTGCGTCGCCGATGCCATGGCCATAGGCATCGTTAATCATTTTGAAGTTGTCCAGATCGATGAATATGACCGCCAGGCAGGTCGCATTGCTGAGCGCCTGACGCATGGCCTGCTGCAGCCGCTGCCCCAGCGAAATGCGGTTGGGCAGCTTGGTCAGCATGTCGAAATGGGCCAGTTCGTGGAGCTGCTTTTCGTGCGTTTTCAAGCCCGTGATATCGACCGCGATGCCGCATATGGACTGCACCTTGCCATCGCGGTCATGCAGCGGGATTCTGGTCGACTGGTAGATGCGCGATGCGTCGCCGGCGCGCGGGATGATGGT
>JAEUNN010000228.1 GCA_016791085.1 Rhodocyclaceae bacterium
ACCTCGAGATACAGTGACAGCGCCGGCTTTTCGGCACCTTCGGCGAGCGTGTATTGCTCGACGAAAGATTGCGGCAGCATGGTGATTTTGCGGCCCGGAAAATACACCGTGGACAGGCGCTCCCGCGCCGCCGCGGCGAGCGCGCTGCCGGGTGCGATGGCCAGTCCCGGCGCGGCGATATGTATGCCGATTTTCCAGCCGCCGCCGGGCAGCGGCGCGACCGAAAAGGCGTCGTCGATTTCTGTGGTGGTCGCGTCGTCGATGGAAAATGCCGGCATGGGCGCGAGCGGCAGATCGTCCGCCAGCGCAGGCACCTCGAGGTCCGGAAATTCCGTTCCGCGCGGGAAATGCTCGAACAGGAAGCGCCCCAGGTGATAGGCGTGGGTGTCGGGAAACGCGCCGGCCCGGCCCAGCAAACGTGCGGCGCTCTGGCCGCTGCTGGCGCAGGCGGCTTCCAGCGCTTTGGTTTCCAGGCGGTTGCGGTCGGGCTTGTACAACAGTTGCGGCAGTATCGGCGTGAATTCCACCGGCAATCTGCCTTCCAGCAGTTCGCCGGCCATGCGTTCCTGCAACAAGGCCTGCTGGCGCTTCTTTTCCAGGCCGGCCAGCGCCGCCTGCAGGATTTCCGGCGGGGCCTTGCGGAAACGCCCGCGGCCCTTGCGATGGAAATGTATGGGCGCCGAATGCAGGCGCAGCAGGATCGCCGAGGACTGCGCGGCCTGCGGCACGGCGCCGTAATATTCGCGCGCCAGTTCTTCGAAACCGAATTCGTCCGGCCCGCTTACTTCCCAGAGAAAATCCACGTCCAGCCCGGCGGCTTCGGTTTCCGCCGCCGCCATCAATTGCTGGGCCCCCGGCGCGGCGAAGCGCAACAGCACGTTGCCGGCTTTCACCTTGGTGCGCTTGCCGGTCGGCAATTCCACCTGCAGCGAACTGTCGTTGTCGGCCAGCACGGCGCCGGCCTTGAACGCCCCGTCTTCTTCGAACAGCACGTTCATGCAGGCGCTCGCAAGCGGAAGGTGGCAGGGCGGCGCGAGCCGATGGAGGCGAGGTGTTTGCGGCTACCACGGGCGCGCGCGCGGCACAAGTCTGCAGGCAGATTCACGAATACTCTGGCGGTCTGATCGGTCAGGAATGGCGCCGCACGGTCGCGCCGGGCGGCCGTGCGGGGCTGCGGAATTATACGCGCGCGGCTTGCCCGGGCGGCGCGCGCGGAACCGGTCTTTAGCGTATGCCGGCGAACTGGAGCATGGCTGGCAAGTGCTCGCCGAAACTCGTTAGACTGTGATCGCCGCCGGCCCGCACGATCATGTTCGCGCCCATGTAGCGGCTTACGGCATCGCGGTAGTCGAGCAGTTCGTCGCCGGTTTCGACCACCAGCAGATAGCGCTCGGGCCGGCTGATGCGCGGCACTTCAAGTGCGCGCAGTTCCTGTACATGCTGTGCCGTGAAATCGAAACGCTCGCCCGTATACAGGTTGGTTTGCTCGCCTATGTATTTTTCCAGCGAAAGCGGCGCCACCACCGCCGGATTCAGCAGTACCGCACGGCAGCCGTGCTTTTCCGCGAGCCAGGTGGCGTAATAGCCGCCGAGCGAACTGCCCACCAGCGTGGGCTCGCTGTCGGCGCGGGCCAGCAATGCTTCTGCCAGATCGATGGCCTGCTGCGGGGCCACCGGCAGTTGCGGGCAGTGGAATTGCGCGCCGCGGCCCAGGCGCGTGAGCGCGGCGTGCATGGCCATGGCCTTGAACGAGCGTGGCGCCGAGCGGAACCCATGCAGGTACAGTATCAATGCCCACTCCAGGCGATGACTTGCAGGTAGCCGGTTATGGCGATGAACAGGCCGAAGGCGATGCGATACCAGGCAAACAGTGTGAAATCATGGTTGCTGATGTAACGCAGCAGCCAGCGCACGCACAGGAAGGCCGATCCGAACGCCGCCAGGAAGCCTGCCGCCCACATTCCGATGTCATCGACGACGAGCAGGTGGCGTTGCTTGTACAACTGGTACACGCTGGCCAGCACCAGGGTAGGAATGGCCAGGAAGAAAGAAAATTCGGTCGCGGCCCGGCGCGACAGGCCCAGGAACAGACCGCCTATGATGGTGGCGCCGGAGCGGCTGGTGCCGGGCACCAGGGCCAGCGCCTGGCACAGGCCCAACAGCAGCGCGTCGCGCGGGCGCACGTCGTCCACTTCATGGCAGCGTATGCGGTGGCGGCGCTTTTCCGCCCACAGGATGAAAATGCCGCCCAGCACGAAGGTGGTGGCGACCGTGGCGGC
>JAEUNN010000230.1 GCA_016791085.1 Rhodocyclaceae bacterium
TGCCCGCCCGCCGCGGCAGGACTCGCCGCCCACCGACGCCGCCGGACGTGCCGGTGGCGCGCCGCGCCACGTGCGCGAATTTATCGAGCGCGTGATGCCGCACGCCGAAGAAGCCAGCCGCGCCACCGGCATACCGGCGCATTTCCTGGTCGCCCAGGCGGCGCTGGAAACCGGCTGGGGACGTTCCGAAGTGCGCGGCGCGGACGGCCGTTCCAGCTTCAATCTGTTCAACGTTAAAACCGGTTCGCGCTGGGGCGGCAATAGCGTCCAGACCGCCACCATCGAATATCGCAACGGCGCTGCCGTGCGCGAGAACGCGCGCTTCCGCTCGTATGACTCTTATGCCGAAGCGTTCCGCGACTATGCCGACCTCTTGCGCAACAACCCGCGCTACGCGGCCGTGCTGAATACGCGCGACCCGGCGCAGTTCGCGCGCGGCCTCGCCGCCGCCGGCTACGCCACCGATCCCGAATACGCCGCGAAACTCGAGCGCGTGATAGGCGGGCGCTCGCTCGCGCGCGGCCTCATGAACACCTGATGCGCGCCGGCCCGGGACCGGCCGCCTGATCGCCGACCTGGCAAAAGAATTGCTTATTCCATCCGTATACACCTCAGCATAGTGTGATACGGACATGGGCAGTCTTACATCGATAGGCATCAGTGGTCTGAACGCAGCGCAGATCGGCCTCACGACCACCAGCCACAACATTACGAATGCATCGACGCCGGGCTTCAGCCGGCAGCACATCCTGCAGGCCACGCAAAACCCGCAATTCACGGGCAGCGGCTTCATCGGCCAGGGCACGCAAATATCCACGATTTCGCGCGCCTACAGCCAGTTCCTGGGTGCGCAACTGCTGAACGCGCAAACCCGCGCCAACGAACTCGACGCCTATTCCACGCAGATCAAGCAGCTCGACGATCTGCTGGCCGACCCGACCGCAGGCCTGTCGCCGGCGCTGCAGGACTTTTACAACGCCCTGCAGTCGGTGGCCAACGACCCGACCTCCATCCCGGCGCGGCAAAGCGCGATTTCCAGCGCCCAGTCGCTGGCCGGGCGCTTCAATTCCATCGATGACCGCATCAACGAAATTCGCGGCGGCATCAACGGGCAGATCGCCAGTTCCGTGACCGCCATCAACGGCTTCGCCACATCCATCGCGGAACTGAACCAGCGCATCGCGCTCGCGCAGGCCGCCGGCAACCAGCCCGCCAACGACCTGCTGGACCAGCGCGATCAGCTGATCGGGCAGCTCAACGGCCAGTTGCGCGTCACGACGCTGAGCCAGGACGACGGCGCGATCAACGTATTCGTCGGCAACGGGCAGCCTCTGGTGGTAGGCAATTCGGCGTTCCGGCTCGGCGCCACGCCCAGCCCGGACGACGCGAGCCGCACCGAAGTGACTTACCAGGCGCCCGGCGGCACCAGCCTGCGCTTGCGCGAGGACACCTTGAGCGGCGGCACGCTGGGCGGTCTGCTGGCGTTCCGCGCGCAAACCCTGGACCCGGCCCAGAATGCGCTCGGCCGCGTGGCCGTAGGTTTATCCGATGCAATCAATGACCAGCAGGCGCTGGGCCAGGACCTGACCGGCGCCTTGGGCGGCAATTTTTTCGCGGCGCCCAGTGCGCAGGCCTTGCCGGGTGCGGCAAATGATGCCGTCGCGGCGGCAACCCTGAGCGTGACGCTCACCAACCCCGCGGAACTGACCACCAGCGACTACAACCTGAGCTACGACGGCAGCAACTACACCTTGCTGCGCCTGGCCGACAACCAGTCGTGGAGCGCGGCCAGCCTCGCCAATTTGCCGCCGCCCGGCAACCCGCAGGGATTTACGCTGGCCGACAGCGCCACCCCGCCCGCCACCGGCATGCAGGCCGGCGACAGTTTCACGATTTATCCCACCCGCAACGGCGCGCACAATATCGCCGTCGCGCTGACCGATCCGCGCGCCATCGCGGCCGCGCAGCCGATGCGCACGACGGCCGCCACCGGCAACGCCGGCACCGCGGCCATCGATGCCGGCCGCGTCACCAGCACCGCCGGACTGCCGCTCGCCGCCTCGCCGGGCGGCGACATCACGCTGACTTACGACGCGGTGAATCTGGTGTTCAACGTAAGCGGCGGTCCCGGCGGCACGCTGGCTTACGACCCCGCCACTGACGCCGGCGGCAAAACTTTCAGTTTCGCCTCGCCGGGCGGATTCACCTTCCGCATCAACGGCGCGCCGGTCAATGGCGACCGCTTTACGATCAGCGCCAACCCGCAGGGCGTGGGCGACAACCGCAACATGCTGCGCATGCAGCAGACGCAAACCGCCAACCTGCTGGTCGGCAACACCACCAGCCTGCAAGGCGCGTATGCGCAAATGGTGAGCGACGTCGGCAACAAGGCGCACGAAATCGACGCCACCAATGCGTCGCAGCAAACTTTGGTCACGCAGGTGGAGTCGCAGCGCGACTCATTCTCCGGCGTGAATCTCGACGAAGAAGCGGCCAATCTGCTGCGCTACCAACAGGCTTACCAGGCCTCCGGCAAAATGATCGAAATCGCTTCCAAGCTGTTCGACACCTTGCTTGCACTGGGCCATTGAGGAATACGACCATGCGCATTTCCACCAGCATGATTTACAACCTCGGCATCAATGCGATGCAGTCCAAAAGCGCCGAATTGCTGCACACCCAGCAACAGGCCGCGAGCGGCCGGCGCGTGCTCACGCCCTCGGACGACCCGGTGGCGGCGTCGCAGGCGCTGGAGGTGTCGCAAGCCAGCGCCATCAACGCGCAATACGCCATCAACCAGCAGAACGCGACCGAAAACCTCGCGCTTACCGAACAGCAACTGGGCGCCGCGGCCGACGTAATCCAGTACGTGCGCACGCTGGCCATACAGGCCGGCAGCCCGACGCTGAACGCCGCCGACCGGCGCGCCGTCGCCACCGACCTGCGCGGCCGCTTCGACGAACTGATGGGCATCGCCAATGCCACCGACGGCCGCGGCAATTATCTGTTCGGCGGCTACAGCAGCACCGGCGTGCCGTTCTCCGGATCGGTCGAAGCCGGCGTGCTGTACAACGGCGACGACGGCCGCCGCGAACTGCAGGTGGCGCCTTCGCGCAGCCTGCCGGTCAGTTCCGCCGGCAGCGACATTTTCATGCGCGTCGCCAACGGCAACGGGCTGTTCGCCACCTCGGCGGCAAACACCAACACCGGCAGCGCCATCATCGACGCCGGCAGCGTGAGCAATGCCAACGCCTGGCGCGCCACCGGCAATAGCGGCAACTATTCGATACGCTTCGGGCAGTCCGGCGGCACCACCACCTATGACATCGTGGACAACGCCAGCGGCACCTCGCTACTGACCGGCAACCCCGCCGCGGCCGCGCCTTATCCGCGCACCTACACGCCCGGCGCCGCCATTCCGCTATCCAGCCAGGGCACCGAACCGCCATTCGACCTGGGCGCCTCGGTCATAATCAGCGGCGCGCCCGCCAGCGGCGACAGATTCCAGCTGCAAGACGGGAGTTCGCAAAGCCTGTTCGCGACCTTGGGCAATCTGATCACCGCGCTCGAAGCCCCGCAAACCACGGTCGGCGCAGCCAATCCGCAAATCATGAACAGCGTGGGCGCCGCGCTGACGGGCTTCGACCATGCGCTGGAAAACGTCAATCGCACGCGCGCCGGCATAGGCGCGGCGAGCAACGAGGTGGACGCCCTGGCCAATCTCAACAGCGATCTGTCCATTCAGTATTCTGGCACCCTGTCGCGCCTGCAGGATCTCGACTATGCGAGCGCTTTATCCACACTGACGCAGCAACAGACGGTGCTGGAGGCGGCGCAAAAATCTTTCGCCAAGGTGTCCTCGCTGTCGTTATTCAGTTTCCTTTGAGCCAAGCCGGAAAGCGCCCATGAACGCCAGCACATTCACCGCACTGGCCGCAGTCCTGGCCACTGCCGCCTGCGGCAACGTGAGCGGCACCTATCCGCGCAACAACTCCCTGGTGCCTTCGGCCACCCTGCAGCTGACCGAAGGTTATGCGCTGTCGCTGGACAAGTTCGTGCACATCGCCGGCACGGCTTATCTGTTGTATCGCGTGATCGACCCATTGGCACCCAACTGGGAAATCGAACAGGCCAAACTGAGCGACGACCAATACTATCTGTCCATGCGCATGAAGCGCTTCCACACCGGCGGCGACGGCGAATCCCTGCACGTCGTGCGCCGCCGCGCCGAACAACTCGCGCGCAGCGGCGGCTACGCCGGCTACGACATCGTCCGCTACAGCGAAGGCGTGGAATCCGGCCTGATCGCCCAGCGCGTAAGCGAAGCGACGGTTCTGCTGGTGAA
>JAEUNN010000242.1 GCA_016791085.1 Rhodocyclaceae bacterium
CGGCGCGACAGCACGCCTATCACGACGCCCTCGAACACCGCGACACCACCGCTATGACCCAATGCGTTTTGCGGAGTGATGTTGTACTCGCCCGTATCGTGGTCGAAATTCCCGATCGCGTAATTGGCCGGATAGGCCCGACTGTGATTGTCCGGGTCTATGACTTGCAGGCCGATCTGGGAGCCGTCCGGGGCACGGTCGTTCGTGGTCAATAGCGTCGGGGCCGAAGCGAACCTTACGGAGGTCCGCAGTTCAAGCAGCGCAACATCGTAGCGCTCGTGCGCGCCAAGCAGCTGCGCCTCAACCGCACCTTCGACGCCGTCGATAAGCCTCACATAGACGGACTGCTGGTTCGACCAGCCGTCGAACGCATGTTTGACGGTAAGTATGTGCCGGCCGCTCAGCATCAGGCCGGAACACAGGAAGGCGGCGCGGTTCTTGTCCTTCCATATGCTCACCACGACCGGTTCGGCCATGGCTATTGCTCACCGCGGTTCCAACTGTACCGCCGGGGCGGCCGGCGGCCGGGTCCATTTCGCGCTTACTTTGACCGCCGCGTTGGCTTCGCCCTTCGCTACGAAAGGCACGCCGGTTTCGCCTTTGAAGCCGATGTTGATTTCGAACGACCATTCGGCAGCGCCCGAACCTTTGAACGCGGCCTGCACCGGAGTGGTCAGCACAGCAACCAGCTTTTCGATGCGCTGGGCCAGATCGGCTTCAATTTCCGGCACGGCGGTAAATTCGGAGCGGCCCGAGCGATCTTCCGGCAAGTCGGCCACTTCGACCCATATAGTCTGTCCGCCGACCACGATTTCTTTCAAAGCCATTCTGGCCTCCCTTAATCAATGTCACGGCACCCGGCAAAGATGCATGGTACCGCAATGGAATTGTTCGTGGATTTACGGCTATTGCCGGCGGGCCGGTGGGCGCTTCAGGTGGAGCGGGCCAGGACTGCTGGCCGTTGGACCGCATCAGAAAACCCAAGCTGCGAGGGCCGGCGGTTCACCCGCCTGAAACGCGCCACACGCGCGGGCGGCTCGCGCCGGCGGCAGGACGGGCCGGGGCCGTAGGCCGGAACCCATAAGAGCCTATCGACAGGCGTGCTGGCTATCGCTTCCCCCAAGCCGTCCCAACCCGGCCTAGCCGGAACCAAACAGGTCGTCGATTGTGCGAAGGCCGGTAAGGCGAATCGACGCGCGCTTTTCCCTGAGGGGGCGGCGTCTCGCCCGCCGGCCGCGTCTCCTGCGCCGCACGCGGGCGAGACGCCCGCGCTCCCTGGTGGCCGCGCGGCTGCCGTGCATGGAAGCGGACGGAACCTCACCATGCCGCAGTCGGGCGGCGGCGGCACTTGCGCAAGTAGGCGTAGCCGGCGCGTATCGTGCGCAGTGGAAGCCCGGCGGACGGGGCAACATGTCCCGTCGGGCGTGAAAGTCCGTGCGGCGTGCGAGCCCATCGGGCGTTGGGGGTTCATCCGGCGCGGAGCTCCATCCGGCGTGGGCGCAGGGAGCATGCGCAACGGCAGCCATACGGCGGATTACGCCTGCGGCTCATCCGCCCTACGCGCGCTACGCGCGCTTGCCGCCCTGCCCCCGCATCGCTAATCCCAACGGGGCGTTTGGTGCGCGGGCGTTGCGGCGCTTCCCGGCAAATCCGTTCGTGGTGAGCCCATCGACAAGCTCAGGACAGGCCTGTCGAACCATATACGGATTTGCCGCGGGGGATCCGAAATTCTTGAACCTTGGTGCATCACGAGCGCCCTTCGACAGGCTCAAGGCGAACGGGGTTGGGGTTGGCGGCAACACGCACCGGGCGCATGCGCTCGGGCGCCAGCCGTTCCGGACTGTGCGGCTGTGGCCACGCCTCAGGCATAAGCCGCCTCGTGCCGCGCCAGCGCCGCGCGCAATTGTTGTTCGCTCTGTTCGCGGCATACCAGCGCCACGAAATCGAATGCATAGTCGCGCAAATGCGCGCCGCGGCGCAGCGCGATGCGCGCGGTATTGGTGCCGAACAGATGGCCCGCCTCCAGGCGCACCAGGCGGCGGTCGCGCTCGGGGTCGTAAGCCATGTGCGCCACGATGCCCACGCCCATGCCGGCTTCGACATACGTTTTGATCACGTCGGCGTCGATGGCCGACAGCACCACGTCCGGCGTCAGGCCGGCGGCGGCGAACGCGCGGTCTATCTGGCCGCGCCCGCCGAACGCCGCGTCGTAGGTGACGAGCGGATGGCGCGCCAGGTCGTTGAGCGCAAGTTGCGCGCAGCCGGCCAGTGCGTGGTCCTGCGGCACCAGCACGCAGTGCTGCCAGCGGTAGGCCGGCAGCGCCTGCAGTTCGGCGTGCTGTTCCAGGGCTTCGGTGGCCATGCCGAGGTCGGCTTCGCCTTCGGCCACCATGTCGGCTATCTGCTGCGGACTGCCCTGATGCAGGCATAGCTGCACCTTGGGGTAGCGCCGCGTGAATTCGCGCACCACGTCCGGCAGCGCATAGCGCGCCTGGGTATGCGTGGTGGCCACCACGAGGCGGCCGCGGTCTTGCGCGGACTGTTCTTCGGCGGCCTTCTTGAGGTTATGCACGGCCAGCAGCACGCGCTCCATCAGCGGCACCAGTTGTTCGCCCTGCGGCGTGAGGCCGGTCAGGCGTTTGCCGCGGCGTTCGAACAGCTCCACGCCCAGTTCGTCTTCCAGTTCGCGTATGTGACGGCTTACGGCGGGCTGGGAAATGAACACCGAATTGGCGACTTCGGTCAGGTTGAAATTTTGCCGCACGGCTTCGCGTGCGAAGCGCAGTTGTATCAGGTTCATGGCAGTTCCAGCGCCTTCAGGCCAGCGCGAAAGCGCGTGCGGCGCGCGCTTCGACCAACAAGGTTTCGCCCGGCGCGGGCGCCAGTTCGGCGCATTCCGCGCGCGGCAGATCGACTTCCACGCGCTTGCCGCTGCCGGCCAAATCCAGTTCCACGCGCGCGACCAGGCCGAAATTCAGCACGCGCCGCACCGTGGCGGGCAGGCCGCCGGCCCGCTCGCGCGGGCGCGCCAGACCCAGATCGTGTGCGCGCACGCAGGCCACGGCGGGCGTGCCGGCCGGCAAATCGTGCGCGAGCGGCAGGCTGTGCGCGCCCACTTCCAGCGCGGCGGCGCCGGCGCGGCCCTCGAACAGGGCCGACGAACCCAGAAACGAATACACGAAGGGCGACGCCGGCGCCGCGTACAGTTCGGCCGGCGTGCCGCTTTGTTCGACGCGGCCGCGGTTCATGAGCACCACCTGGTCGGCCAGATCGAGCGCCTCTTCCTGATCGTGGGTCACGAACAGGCTGGTCATGTGCAGTTCGTCGTGCAGGCGCCGCAGCCAGGCGCGCAATTCCTTGCGCACCTTGGCGTCGAGCGCGCCGAAAGGTTCGTCCAGCAGCAGCACTTTCGGCTCCACGGCCAGCGCGCGCGCGAGCGCCACGCGCTGGCGCTGGCCGCCGGATAGTTGCGCCGGCAGGTGGGCGGCGAATTTTTCCAGTTGCACCAGTTCGAGCAGGTCGTACACCTTGCGGCGGATGGCGGTTTCCGCGGGGCGTTCGCGGCGCGGCTTCACGCGCAGGCCGAAAGCGATGTTCTCGAACACGCTCATGTGGCGGAACAGCGCGTAGTGCTGGAATACGAAGCCAACCTTGCGGTCGCGCACGTCGCGCGCGCTGACTTCTTCGCCGTCCAGCCACACTTCGCCGGCTTCGGCCTGTTCCAGGCCCGCGATGATGCGCAACAGCGTGGTTTTGCCGCAGCCCGACGGGCCCAGCAGCGCGGTCAGTTCGCCGGCCGGAAATTCCAGCGTGATGTCATCGACGGCTTTGTGCTGGCCGAAATTTTTGCGCAGTTTGCGTACCTGTATGTTCATGTTCGGGGGCCTCAAATCAATCAGTGAAAGTGCTCTCGCCCGCGTGCTGCGTTAAGCGGTTACGGCGGCCTCGCGCGAGGCACGCCACTCCACCCAGCTTTTCAGCGCCAGGGTGAGTAGTGCCAGCAGGGCCAGCAAGGACGCGCAGGCAAAGGCCGCGGCGAAGTTGTATTCGTTGTAAAGAATTTCCACATGCAGCGGCAGCGTGTTGGTAAGCCCGCGGATATGCCCGGACACCACCGACACGGCGCCGAATTCGCCCAGCGCACGCGCGTTGCAAAGAATCACGCCGTACAGCAGGCCCCACTTGATGTTGGGCAGGGTGACGCGGAAAAACATTTGCCAGCCGCCCGCGCCCAGCACGCGCGCGGCCTGTTCTTCTTCGCCGCCCTGGGCCTGCATGAGCGGAATCAGTTCGCGCGCCACGAACGGAAAGGTCACGAATAGGGTGGCCAGCAATATGCCCGGCAGCGCGAACAGAATTTTGATGTCGTGCTCGGCCAGCCAGGCGCCGAACCAGCCCTGGGCGCCGAACAGCAGCACGTATATGAGGCCGGCTATGACCGGCGACACCGAAAACGGCAGGTCTATGAGCGTAATCAGCAAACTTTTGCCGCGGAATTCGAAGCGTGCGATGGCCCAGGCCGCCGCCACGCCGAACACCAGATTGGCCGGCACCGCGACGGCCGCGGCGATCAGGCTCAGTTTTATGGCGGCCAGCGCGTCGGCATCGCTCAATGCCGCCAGGTAGGCGAAATAACCTTTGCGCAGCGCCTCGTGGAATACGGCCGCCAGCGGCACGAACAGAAACAGGGTCAAAAATGCCAGCGCGGCGGCGATCAGCGCGCGCCGCGGCCAGGGCGACTCGGCGCGCGCCGGCCGGGGAGCGGCCGGCAGTAGCGGCCCGGCAGTTTCGAGTGTGAGGGTGGAATTCATGTTCAATGTCCTGCCCGGGCCGGTGCGCGTCCGCCGCGCCTCGCCTGCCAGGCTTGCAGTGCGTTGATCGCCAGCAGCAGCGCGAACGACGCCAGCAGCATGACCACTGCCACCGCGGTGGCACCGGCATAGTCGTATTGCTCGAGTTTCGTGATGATGATGAGCGGGGTGATTTCCGACACCATGGGCATGTTGCCGGCGATAAATATGACCGAGCCGTATTCGCCGACGGCGCGCGCGAACGCCAGCGCAAAACCGGTCAGGAGCGCCGGCGCAAGCTGCGGGAAAATCACGCGCAGAAAAATCTGCAGGCGGCCGGCGCCCAGGTTGGCGGCGGCTTCTTCCACGTCTTTTTCGAGTTCCTGCAACACCGGCTGGACCGTGCGCACGACGAACGGCAGTCCTATGAAAGTCAGGGCCACCAGCACACCCAGCGGCGTGTAGGCAACTTTGATGCCGGCCGCGTCGAACCAGCGGCCCAGCCAGCCTTGTGGCGCATACACGGCCGCGAGCGCGATGCCGGCCACCGCGGTGGGCAGCGCAAACGGCAGATCCACCAGCGCATCGGCAATCCTGCGGCCGGGGAATTCGTAGCGCGTAAGCACCCAGGCCACCAGCAGGCCGAATGCCGCATTGATGGCCGCGGCCAGCAGCGCGCTGCCGAAAGACAACTGGTAGGACGCCACCACGCGCGGCGCCGCCACGGCATCCACGAACGCCTGCCAGCCCATGCCGGCGGTTTTGGCGAACACGGCGGCGAGCGGTATGAGCACGATCAGGCACAGATACACCAGCGTGAGGCCCAGCGCGGGCGCAAACCCCGGCAGCACGGCCGGCGGGCGCAGCACGGCGGCGCTCATGCCGCCCTCCCGGCTGGGGCGCCCTGGGTCGTGGGGTAAAACATGACTACTCCCTTTGAACGAATGAATGCTGCGCTGCAGTCTAGCCGCGCGCTCTTATACTTCAAAATACTTAATAAGACGTTTGATATAACAAAATCGTCTATCGCCGGCATTGCGAAGCTCGCGCGCAGGACCGACACCACAGGCCAGTCCAGGCCGAGTCTGTCGCCGGGGCAACTGCCGGCGTGCCGCCCTCGCCCGCACGAGCCGGCGCGACCGCAGCACGCACCGCGCGCGCCGGCCCGATACGGCCCGGCCGGCTCAGCCGGCCTCTGCGCCGCTGCCGGCCGGGTAGGCGATGCCGGCCGCCGGGGCACCCAGCGCGTAGCCCTGCGCGTACGCACAGCCCGGCGCGCGCGCGGCCTCGAGGTCGGACTGCGTTTCCACGCATTTGAATACGGTCGCCACGCCGCGCCGCGCAGCGGCCGTCACGAGCCGCGCCAGCCGGCCGCGCGCGCGCTGGCCGCGTATGTCGAGCTTGAGGTAGTGCGGCCGGGCCTGCCGGTCCAGCCATTCGAACTCCTCGGCGTCGCCGGCATTGGCCGCCACGGCAAAGCCGTTGCGGCGGTAATTCGCCAGGACTTGCAGGCACCAGCCGGGGTCGGCCATGGCCACCGCGGGCAGTTCGATCACGATATTGCGGTTGGCCAGGCCCAGATCGCCCAGCATGCGGCGGAAGGTCGCGCCGTGGTCTTCGCGCACGGCGCCGAGCAAGCGCCCGTGCACATGCACGAACAGCGTGCCGGTGGCGCCGGCGTTGCGGTAGTAATTGAGCGTATGCAGGCTGCGCGCGAGACGGTCCAGCGCCACCAGTTCGGCATCGCCGGCGGCACGCTGGAACAGGTTCCAGGGCGCGGCGTCCGGCCCATCCGGGGTGTGGAAGCGCAACAAGGCCTGATGGCCGATCAGCCGCCCGCTGGCCAGGTTCACGATGGGCTGGAATGCGCTGGTAAGCCGCGCGCCGTGGTAATTGCCGACCACGGTGTCCGCGGCGCTGCGCCACAGCGGCTGCTGCGCCTGCGGCGCCGCCGCCAGGCCCTGCAGACGTGCGCGCACGCGCGCCGGAATGGCCGGCGCGTTCATCGCCGCGCCTGCACGAATATCTGGTCGAACACGCCGCCGTCCGCAAAATGCGTGGCCTGCGCCTTTTGCCAGCCGCCCAGGGCCTGGTCTATGGTTACCAGCGCAAGTTTGGGCAGCGTAACCCCGGCGCGCGCGGCGGCGTTGGCGTCGCGCGGGCGGTAATAATGGCGCGCGGCAATTTCCTGGCCTTGCGGCGAATACAGATATTCCAGATAGGCTTGTGCGAGCGCGCGCGTGCCGTGCTTGTCGGCCGCCCGGTCGACCAGTGCCACCGGAGGTTCGGCCAGTATGGACAGGGACGGCGTGACGATTTCGAATTTGTCCGGGCCGAGTTCCTTGACCGACAGCCAGGCTTCGTTTTCCCAGGCGATCAGCACGTCGCCTATGCCGCGCTCGACAAAACTCGTGGTGGCGCCGCGCGCGCCGGAATCGAGCACTTTCACGTTGCCGTAAATTTTGCCTACCAGTGCGCGCGCGGCGGCCTCGCCGCCACCCGGCTGGCGCAGCGCATAGGCCCAGGCGGCCAGGTAATTCCAGCGCGCGCCGCCGGATGTTTTGGGGTTGGGCGTCACGACTTCCACGCCGGGCCGCGCGAGGTCGGGCCAGTCGCGGATTTGCTTGGGGTTGCCCTTGCGCACCAGAAATACGATGGTCGAGGTATAGGGCGCGCTATTGTTGGGCAGCCGCGCCTGCCAGTTGACCGGCAGCAGGCCCTTGGCGGCGATCGCGTCGATGTCGTA
>JAEUNN010000327.1 GCA_016791085.1 Rhodocyclaceae bacterium
ATTGCTCGGAACGCGGGAACTGCTGATCGCCGACGCGGCCACGGTCTGGAAAGCGCTGCGCCGCTACCGCGATGGCAATGCCGATTTTGCCGATTGCCTGATCGAACGCGCCGCAGATGCCGCAGGCTGCACGCACACTTTAACCTTCGACCGCGCCGCAGCCAAATCTTGCGGCATGCAGCTTGCTGCGTAGCGGCGACGCAGGGCAGGCCGGCGCCGTCATCCACCACACAGTCTACGCAACGGGCTGGCGGCGTGTCGTTTCCGGATATTGAGTCCTGCGGCTTTGGGTTCCGTTTCGCTCCATCCAGGCGACCGGCTACCATGGCCGGACGGAAACGGCGCAGGCTGCCTGCCGGACGCCGGCCACACCACACGACCGGCAAGCCCGCGCAGGCTGGAAAAAAGCGGGCGCCGCGCCACATCAACCGGCCGATCCGCCGGCAGCCTGGCCGGGCTCAGGCTCCGCCTGACCCTGCCCGTCTGCCTGCGGCCCGGCCTGCCTCGCCTGCTGGTTTTGACCTGGGGCCAGGCGGAAGCCAAAATTGAGGTTCCGGTCGTCCGGCTCGAACCTGAAGCGGCAGGCAGAACGGCAGTACCTGCCGTCGTAGTACCACGCGCCGCCACGCAGCACGCGCCTCGCGCCCTCCACAGGCCCGGCCGGATCGATCGCGGGCTCCGCGCTCAAGTCGCCGTACCAGTCCGCGCACCATTCCCACACGTTGCCGTGCATTTCGTACAAGCCCCAGGCATTCGGCGGCAGGCTTGCGACGGGAACGGTCTTTTGTCTATCCTTGCCCTTGCGGCCCCCGGCGTATGGCTTGGTGCCATCGTAATTGACCTGTTCGGGGGTGATATTGGCTCCGAACGAAAACAGCGTTTGCGTGTCGGCACGGCAGGCGTATTCCCATTGCGCTTCGGTAGGCAGGCCCGCCGCGAAATGCGGAACCGCTACGCTAAGTTTGTTCAGAAACGCCTGCACGTCGTCCCAGCTTACCTGCTCCACCGGATTATGCGCATCGTCCTTGAAGTGGCTTGGATTTTCTCCCATCACCGCCTGCCACAGCGCCTGTGTGCAAGCCGTATCGGCCAGCCAGAACCCCTGCGTGAAGGTCACTTGGTGCAGAACTTCGTCATCCCAGCGTTCGGCTTCGTCCGGCGGCGACCCCATCAAAAAGCGCCCCGGCTTTATCCACCGGAAACGCTGTTCCACGCCGCCCACGCGCAATGTGGCCCACAAGCCCGAGTCTTCATCCTCGCCCCAGGCGCAGGCCCAGGGCGGCGGAAACGGGGACGGGAAATTCATGGCCGGCGCCCCGGAAAAAGGCGCCCGCCGGGCGGGCGTTCGGCGTATCGCCTACCAGCGCGCCCGGGGGCATTGGGTTTTTGCCAGCCGCGCGGCTGCGCGGCCGGACCGGATGACCATCTGGTCAAATGCTCGCTCCGTTTGCGTTTGAGCTG
>JAEUNN010000328.1 GCA_016791085.1 Rhodocyclaceae bacterium
TTGTCGGGCGCCGCCGGACTCGAACTGGGCATGGGCCTCATCGCGCCCGGCCGCAGCACGCGCGCCGAGGCGCTGCGGCTGCGCGCGCAGGGCGCCCTGCCGCTGCTGGTCGGCGCTGCGCTGCTCACCTTCCTGGCGGCATTCATCGAGGCGTTCTGGTCGCCGCTGCGCAGCGTCCCGCTAAGCGTCAAATACGCCGTGGGAGTCATTTTCTGGTTGCTGCTGGCGCTGTATTTCGGTCTCGCCGGACGCGCGCGCGATGCGGCTTGAAGATCTGGCCGTCGTACTGCGCCGGCGCACGCCCTGGGAGGCGCTCGATCTGGGCCGCGAAATGCTGCGGGCCTGGCGCGGGCCCATCTATCTGGCCTGGTTCGCGGTGTACCTGCCGGTCGTACTGATCGCCTGCCTGCTGTTCTGGCCGCAACCCCTGTGGGGGGTGGTGGCCGGCTGGTGGTTCAAGCCGGCGTTCGACCGGGTGTTGCTGTTCGTGCTGGCGCGCGCCAGTTTCGGCGCCGCGCCCGGCCTGGGCGAACTGAGGCGCGCCTTGCCCGGCCTTTGGTTCAACGGCTCGCAATTGGCCGCCCTGACCATCATGCGCTTCAGCCTGGCGCGATCCTTCCTGCTGCCCGTCGTGCAACTCGAACATCTGCGCGGCGGCGCGGCGCGCCAGCGGCGCCGCCTGCTCGGGCGCCGCACGCGCGGCTACGCGGTGTGGCTTACGGTGCTGTGCGCCAACCTGTCGGCCATCCTCTATTACTCCGCGCTCACCATGATTGCCGTGCTGGTGCCCGAAGATGGCGCGGCCAGCATGGATTGGGAAATCGTGTTCCTGCACACCGACCTCGATGCCTGGCGCCAAAGTCTGGGCGTGGTGGCCTGGGTGCTGGCCGAATCGGTGGTCGAACCCTGGTACGTGGCGAGCGGTTTCGCGCTCTACCTGAACCGCCGCAGCGACCTGGAAGCCTGGGACGTCGAACTGGGCCTGCGCCGGCTGGCCAGGCGCGTGGCGGCCGCGGGTGTGCCGCTGCTGTTGCTGTGCAGCTTGCTGTGGCTGCCGCCGGCCGGCCACGCCGCCGGGGCGTCCGAGCGCGCCGATGCGGCGCGCGCGGCCATCGACGCGGTGCTGGCCGACCCGGCATTCGGGAAAGAAGAAAAGGTCACGCACTGGCGCCGCATACCCGAAGAAAAGAAGGCGGACAAGCCGTTCTCGTTCCCGGACTGGCTGGCCGATTTGGGCAAGGAACTGGCGCAGATCGCCACGCAGGTGACGCGCGTGCTATGGGTCGCGGCGATCGCCTTGCTTGCCGTGCTGATCTGGCGCACGCGCCAGCGCTGGATGCCGCGCGGCGCGGCGCGCCCGCCGCCGCCGCAATATCTGTGGGGCATGGACCTGCGGCCGGACGCGCTGCCGGCCGACGTGGCGCAGGCCGCGCTGACCGAAATGGAAGCCGGACGCCTGCGCGCGGCGCTATCGCTGTTGTACCGCGGTGCCCTGGTTGCGGCCATGCACGAAGCCGGCGTGCGCTTCACGCCGGGCAGCACCGAAGGCGACGCGCTGGCACAGACGCGCGCACACTTCGAGCCGGCTGCCTGGCAATGGTTTGCGCAATTGGTGGCGGCCTGGTCGGCGGCCGCCTATGCGCACCGGCTGCCGGCGCCGGACGCCGTGGCCGCGCTGTGCCGCGGCTGGCCCGCAAAGTTCGGGCGCGAGGCGCCATGAAGCGCAAACTCGTGTGGGGGGCGGTCGCGGCGCTGGCCGCCGTGGTGCTGGGCGGCGTGTGGTTCATGATGAATTTCGAACAATACGAAACCACCGAGCGTACCGGCTATGCGCCCGAAGCGCTGCGCGACCGCTATCTGGCGCTGGGACGTTTCGTCGGGCAGATGGGGCGGCAGTTCGAAAAAACCGGCAATCCGGCCGTGCTCGATACGCTCGCGCCGGGTGGCACCATCATCCTGGACCGCGCGCGCGCAAGGCGCATCAGCGCGCCGCGCATGGCCGCACTGCTGGCCTGGGTGGAGGCCGGCGGACGCCTCATCGCGGTGCCCGAATTCGCCTCCGGCGAAGACGCCCTGGCCACACATTTCGGCGTCCGGCGCGGCCACAGGCCCGAGGCCCGGTCCGGTGCGGACGGCGCCGACGACGAGGATGAGGATGCCGACGCCGCCGAAAACAAAGCCGGCGATGGGCAGGCCGGCGGCGCCGATGCGCCCGCGGCGGCGCCTGACGGCAAGCCCGCAACGGCGCACAAATCCGCGCGCTGGGAGCCCACCATGATGCTGCGCCTGCCCGGCACGGAGCGGCGTTACAGCGTGCGTACCGCATATCCGGGCATGGATGCCACCGAACCGCAGCCCGAATGGCGCGCCGACGGCCCGGACGGCCGCGCCCAGGTGCTGCACTACACGCACGGCAGGGGCAGCGTCACGCTGGTCGCCGGCCTCGATGCCAAACTGCATAACCGCTCCATAGGCGAGTACGACCATGCGGCATTGTTGTGGGCCTTGTTGCAGGACAGTACCGGGCCGGTGCGGCTCATCACGCAGATCGAAATGCCGACGCTGTGGGCCTGGCTGGCCGGGCCGGGACTGAGTGCGCTGGTTCCGCTCATGATCGGACTGATCGCCTGGATTTGGCACGTGGCGCCGCGCATGGGGCCGGTGCTGCCGGCCGCGGCGCCCGAGCGGCGCAGCCTGGCCGAACATCTGGCGGCTTGCGGCCGCGCCGTCTGGCGCACCCACGGCCACGCGGCCTGGGTGGCCA
>JAEUNN010000053.1 GCA_016791085.1 Rhodocyclaceae bacterium
AAGTTCGTATCGCAATTTCGCCGCGGCATTTGCACGACTACGCTCGTCCGCGTAACGCACGCTCGCAAAACCTTTTGGCGCACGGCGCGCCCAGAGCGACAGCCGCGCCACCACGTAGGCGGCCGATCCGGGCCAAAGCGAGTTGTGCTGTTCCAATTGCTACGCTCCCCTCGAGGACGGCGTCGATTTTGCTGCGCGCGCGGCGCGCCTGGGGCACCATGCGGTGCCGGGCGGCCTTATGGCCTCGCGATGCACACCGTTGCTCGCGATTAATCGCCGCATTTTGCCCGGCCTCGGGAGTATATCGGCTGCCGGGGCTGGATCGCTGTTTTTGCGTGCGGCGGCAGGCCGCGTGGTCGTACCGGGGCACGCGCGGGGTTCCGTTCCGGCGGGCGCCCGCGCCCCAGGCAAACGCGCCGATTCGTGTTATTTCGACGGCATCGCAAGCCGCCCTCAGTTGCGCATCGCGCGCCGGGCGGCGTCGAGAAATTCCTGCATGATGGGGGCGCTATCGAGCAGGCCGGCGCCCTGGAATTCCGGGTGCCACTGGCAGCCCAGCATGAAGCCGCTGCCGTTCCAGCGTATGGCCTCGATCACGCCGTCGGCCGGAGATATGGCTTCCACGCACAGGTCGCGGCCCAGTTTGCGCACGCACTGGTGGTGGATGCTATTGACGCGCGGGCGGGTTTCTTCGGGGAACAGTTCGGACAAACGGCTGCCGGGCAAAATCTGGATTTCGTGGTGAAAGTTGTCGTACAGGTCGTCGTGGCGGTGCTGGGCGGCGTTTTCGACCATGCTCGGTATGTCCTGGAACAGCGAGCCGCCGCAGGCCACGTTGATGAGTTGGCAGCCGCGGCATATGCCCAGCACGGGTTTGCCCTGGATCAGAAATTCCCACAGCAATTCGATTTCGTACTGGTCGCGCACATTGTCGCCGGTCCATTCCGGACGCAGCGGCTGTTCGCCGTAATTGGTCGGGCTGATGTCGGCGCCACCCTGCAGCACCAGGCCGTCCATGGCCGCCACGCAGTCGCGCACGGACAGGCTTTCGCGCTTCACGCCGCCGCCTTTGCTCAAGGTGGGAATCATGAATGCCAGCGCGCCGTGGGTCATGATCCAGTGCGCCACCGAGCGTTCCAGGTACTGCAGCACCTTGCCGGGAAATCCCAGTTCTTTCGGCGGGCTGTGCATGAGCCGCGCCGACATGCCGATGCGGATCGGACGGTCGGTCACGGCGCGCCTCCGGCACCCGGGCCGGCCGCGCCGGCGGCGGCGCGCGGGCACGGCGGCTCCGCGCGGGCCGAGCGCTCACGCCCCATCATTCAGCTTTTCCAGCGCAGGCACTGGCGCCGCACGACTTCCGGCAGCGAGCCCGCGTCCTTGAATTCATGCCGCAATATGGTGGCGCCGTTGCGCGCTTCGCGCACGTCCTCGTAAAGTGCCTGGCAGGCCTTGTCGGCACGCAATTCCATGGCGTGCTGTTCGATGCGCGTGAGCGTGGCCAGGATGTCCTCGCCTATGCTGCGGTGTTCGTGACTGACCGGATCGACATAGGTGCCGGCAAAGCCGAAGCGGCAGGCCTGGAAGCGATTGAAGGTATACACGAGGTAATCGTCCTCGCTGGGCGTAAATGGGTGCTCGATGATCAGGTAACGCGCGACGGCCTGGATATAGGCGGCCAGGCGCGCGGCCTGCAATACCGTGAGTGGAGTATCCATGACGCGTACTTCTATGGTGCCGAATTCCGGTTTGGGACGTATGTCCCAGTAAAAATCCTTCATGCCCTTGACCACGCCGGTGGCGGTCATTTTGTCGAAGAACGTTCCAAAGTCGTTCCAGGTTTGCACG
>JAEUNN010000534.1 GCA_016791085.1 Rhodocyclaceae bacterium
GCGTCACGGTGCATCGCGCATAACGAGTTTCAAGGAAAGCGATACCTGTATGTACGATCTGATTCTTCCATCCTGGCCGCCGGTGTTCGATCCATCGGTACGCATCGGCATGGCGCTGCTATTTGCGGCGCTGGCCGGCGAAGTGGTCGCGCGCCTTTTGCGTCTGCCGCGCATCACCGGCTATTCGCTGGCCGGACTGATACTCGGGCCGGCCGTCCTGGGCTGGTTCGGCAGCGCCGACGTGAAGGACTACCGCCTGCTCATCGACCTGGCGCTGGCGCTGTTGCTGTTCGAAATGGGCGTGCGGGTCGATCTGAAGTGGTTCCGCGCCAACCCGGTGTTGCTGGCGACCAGCGTGCTCGAAGCCGGCCTTGCGTTTGCCTGTACTTATGCCGTCATGCGCATGACCGGCGCCAGCACCGGCGTGTCGGCGGGGGTGGCGGTGATCGCCATGTCCACCTCGCCCGCCATCGTGATGCGCATGGCGCTGGAAACCCGCGCCGAAGGCCAGGTCACGCAACGCATGTTCGTGTTGACCGCGCTCAACGTGGTGTATGCCGTGGTGGCCTGGCAGCTCATCGTGGGCGGCATGCACGGCGTTTTCCGCGGCGACTGGTTCATCGCCGTGCTGCATCCGGCCTACATGCTGCTGGGTTCGGTGGCCGTGGGCGGACTGCTGGCGCTGGCATTCACGCTGTTGCGGCGGGCCTTCAATTTCAATGACGAACAAGGCGTGGCGGTGCTGTTCGGGCTGTTGCTGTCGGCCACCGCATTGTTGCTCGCGCTCAAGCTGCCGGCGCTCCTGGCGCCGCTCATCGCCGGCATCGTGATCAAAAATACCGATCCGCGCCCGCACTTGTGGCCGCGTCACTTCGGTACCGCGGGCGGCGTGGTGGTAATCCTGCTGTTCGTATTCACGGGGCTTACCCTCACGCCGCGCGAATTTGCGCTGGGCGGGCTGGTCGCCGCCCTGCTCATCGTCGTGCGCAGCGCCGCCAAAACCGTGGGCGTGCTGGCCCTGGGCCGCTGGAGCGGTCTGTCGGTGCGCCAGGCGCTGGCTTTGGGCGTGGCGCTGTCGCCCATGTCCGGCGTGGCATTCTTGCTGGCGTCCGACGTGCGCGCCATCTATCCGGAATTCGGCGAGCGCCTTGCGGCGATCGTGCTCAGCATGGCCGCCATACTCGAATTGCTGAGCCCCATCGCGGTGCAATGGGTGCTGCGCGCCTGCCGCGAAACCAAGGAGAAATGACATGCCGCTCGAGGCTTTCGCACACTCGCGCGCGCTCACGCTGGGCGTCGAACTGGAATTGCAACTGGTCAATACGCACGACTACGACCTCGTGGGCAGCGCCGAAGATTTGCTGCGCATGCTGGAAAAACGCAAGCTGCCGGGCGACGCGAAGCCCGAAATCACGGCCAGCATGATAGAAATTTCCACCAATATCTGCGAGGACTACGAGGACGCCTTCGGCCAGCTCATGGGTTTGCGCGACGCGCTGGTGGAAGCCGCGGCGCGCCTCAACATAGGCGTGTGCGGCGGCGGCACGCACGCCTTCCAGCACTGGGGCGAACAGCAGATATTCGATCGCCCGCGCTTCCATTTCCTGTCCGAGCTGTACGGCTACCTGGCCAAACAATTCACGATTTTCGGCCAGCACGTGCACGTCGGCTGCCCGGCGCCCGACGAAGCGCTCTACATGCTGCACTGCATGTCGCGCTACATTCCGCACTTCATCGCGCTGTCGGCCTGTTCGCCCTATGTGCAGGGGCTGGATACCGGCTTCGATTCGGCGCGCCTGAATTCGGTATTTGCCTTCCCGCTGTCGGGGCGCGCGCCTTTCGTGCAAACCTGGAACGACTTTGGAACGTTCTTCGACAAAATGACCGCCACCGGCGTGGTCAAGGGCATGAAGGATTTTTACTGGGACATACGTCCCAAACCGGAATTCGGCACCATAGAAGTACGCGTCATGGATACTCC
>JAEUNN010000538.1 GCA_016791085.1 Rhodocyclaceae bacterium
GCTGCGCGGGCAGGCGCCGCATGCGACCGGCCATAATCCGGCCGCAGGCTATGCGATCGTGGCCATGCTCGGCCTGGGTGCGCTGCTCGTGGCGGCCGGCTATGCGGCGTGGCAGGAGTGGGGCGGCAGGTGGTTCGCACAACTGTCCGGCGAACTGCACGAAGGCGTGGCGGCCGCGTTGCTGGCTCTGGTGGGCGTGCATGTTTGCGGCGTGCTGGCGGCAAGTTTCATGCACCGCGAAAATCTGGTCGCGGCCATGTTCACGGGCCGCAAACTGGGTGCGGCCGGCAGCGGACTTGCCAGCGCCCGGCCGGCCGCCGGGCTGCTGTTGCTCATGCTTGCGGCCGTGGCGATCGCGCTGGGGTGGCGCGCTTAAATCCGCTGCGCAGTGGCAGGCCGGACCGCGGCTTGGCCGGCCCATGCGTCGGGGCCGCGCGCCCGGGCCGGCTCATGTTGCCGCCCCGGCGCGGATTTGCGGCGCGGGCCGCGTGGAGTGCGCGTGCCCGTGCCGGCCGGCGCTCAGGCCGATAGCGCGTCGTAGGCCGCGATCACTTCAGGCGGCGCCTGCACCAGTTCGATCAGCACGCCTTCGCCGGAAATCGGAAACTGATCGTTGGCCTTGGGGTGCAGGAAAGTGATGTCGTAACCCGCCGCGCCGCGGCGTATGCCGCCCGGTGCGAAGCGTACGCCCTGCGCCGACAGCCATTCCACGGCGACCGCCAGCTGATCCACCCAGAGGCCGACGTGGTTCAGCGGCGGCTCATGCACGGCCGGTTTTTTGGCCGGATCGAGCGGCTGCATCAGGTCTACCTCCACCTTGAACGCGCCGTTGCCCATGGCGGTAATGTCCTCGTCCACGTTTTCGCGCTCGGACACGAAATTTCCGGTCACGCTAAGGCCGAACATATCTACCCACAGTTTGCGCAGACGCTGTTTGTCGGGACCGCCGATGGCGATCTGCTGTATGCCCAGTACGCGAAAAGGCCTGTCAGTCATGGTTTCTCCCCTTTATTTGCGGGCAGTCTGATGCCCGGTTGCGGCCGGCTTCCGATCGAACCCGGCGAAGCCGCAATTGTGGCGCTTCGCGGCCGGGTACGGGCGGCCGCAGGCGGGATTTTTTGCGCGCCGTGAAGGGCCGGTTTGCGGCCGCCGCGTGGAGCGGCGGCGCTTCGTGCGCGCACCCTGTGGCATACGCAACGCGGCGTGCTTGAGTTGGCGGGCGCGGCCATGCAATTCGGATAAACTGCGCCGGCACGCTACGGCAAAGATCGGCAGCGGGCGGTGCTCGAGGGGTCTTGCACCGCATAAAACTCGGAGAAAAAATCATGCGGGTGCTGAACCTGCAGCGTTACTTTGAAGCGCCGCCTGCGCGCCTGTTCGAGGCGTTTACGGACGCCCGGCATCTGGCCGCCTGGTATGGCCCGGACGGCATACGGGTGCCGTCCTGCAGTGCCGATGCGCGTCCCGGCGGTCATTACCGCATCGACATGCACGCCCGGCAAGGCGACGGCCTGATCGTGAGCGGCCAGTTCCGCGAACTGCACCGACCGCGCTGGATAAGCTGCACCTTGGCCCGGCACCCGGTCGGCGAGTGCGGCCTGGAAACACTGGTAAGCATCGAACTTGCCGCGCAGGGAACCGGTGCCGTTCTGAAACTGACGCAGACCGGCATGCGCAATGCGATGGAATGCGCCATGCACGAAGCCAGCTGGCAGGCCGGATTTGCGCGTCTGGACGGCGCCTTGTCCGGCCACCGGCGGCGCAGCGATCCGGCGCCTTTGTTGCTGGGCCCGCCCCAGTCCAGCCACGTGCATACCGCCTGCCTGGCGTTCGTGGAAAAGGGCGTGGCGTTCCGGCACGATACGCAACTGCCGCGCGCGCCCGGTTGCGCCAGCACCCATCCCTGGTGCCGGTTGCCCTGCCTGGAAAGCGGCAGCACGCGCCTGTTCGAAACCATGGCCATCGTGAAATATGTGGATAACACCTTCGCGGGTCCGCCGCTCATGCCGGTCGAAACTATCCGGGCGAGCGCAGCGCGCCAATGGATTAGTGCCATCAGCACCTATTTTTACGATGCCATCATGGTGCGCCACGTGCTGCCGCACGTCGTCGCGCAGGCCGGCGGCGTTGAGGCCGACCGCGCCCTGCTGGCATCCGCGTCGCCGGACATATCGCGTTGCCTGAGCGCCGTCGATGTGGCGTACAGTATCGGCACGTGGCTCGCGGGCGAGCGTATCAGTGCCGCCGATCTGCTGCTCGCGCCGCTGTTGTACCGGCTGCAGGCCACGCCGGGCGGCGCCGAACTCATGGCGCCTTTTCTTGCCCTGCGCCGTGCCTATGGCATCATGGCCGAACGGCCGTCGTTCGCCGCCACGGCGCCGCAACTGCCCTGCCTGCACTGACGCCCTGCGGCGCGCCGCGACATGCGCGCCGCGATCCGCACTAGCCTGGTCTGGAGGAAAACGCATGGCTTATCTGCCTGGGAAATTCGTCTGGTATGAACACATGTCGGACGACGTGGAGCGCGCCCGCGCTTTCTATGGCGCACTGTTCGGCTGGACTTCGGATCCGGTCGACATGGGCGGCATGCCCTATCACATGATTCAGAACGGCGCCCGCGGCATAGGCGGCTTCCGCACCGGCGAAATCGCCTGGCCGGCCATGTGGATGTCCTACATGTCGGTGGAAGACGTGGATGGCGCGGTCGGGCGTGCCGCCGCGCTGGGCGCCAAAGTGCTGTTGCCGCCCACGGATTTTCCGCCGGTCGGTCGCGGCGCCATGCTGACGGACCCGCAGGGCGCGGTATTTTCCGTGTGGCGCTCGGCCGAAGGCGATCCGCCCGAAAGCGGCGGCCAGTCCGGCGACTGGTGCTGGAACGAATTATCCACGCCGGACGACCTGGCCGCGCTGGCGTTTTACGAACAGGCCTTCGGCTATCGCCATATCAGCCGCGACATGGGCGATTTCGTCTATCACATCCTCACGCGCGCGGACGGCGGCATGTGCGGCGGACTCATGCGCACACCCCTGGGCGCGCCGCCGCAGCCGTTCTGGACGCCCTATGTGGTCGTGGAGGATGCCGATGCGATCGCCGCGCGCGCGCCCGAACTGGGCGGCATGCTGTGCTACGGGCCGCAGGACATTCCGGACGTGGGCCGTTTCGCCGTGCTGGCCGACCCGCAGAACGCCGTATTCGCGGTACTGAAGCCGGCCATGACGGCGCCGGCCGGCTGCTGAAAGCATGTCGGACTGGCAACCGCCCGATCCGGCGCTGGTGGCGCGCTTCGGTGCCGCGCTGCCGGCCGGCACCGAGCCGCGCCGCATGTTCGGCTGCCCCTGCGCATTTGCGGCGGGCAAACTGTGCGCGGGCGTATATGGCAACGGCCTCATCCTGCGCCTGCCGGCGGCGCGGCGCGCCGAACTGCTGGCGCAGCCCGGCGTGCAGCCCTTCGTGGCGCAGGGCCGCAGCATGCGCGAATACGTGCTGATCGACGCTGCCGCGCTGCCCGCCGACGCGGCCGGCTTGAG
>JAEUNN010000541.1 GCA_016791085.1 Rhodocyclaceae bacterium
CACGTTCAGCGCGCAGGCCAGCAGCGCCCACAGCGCGATCAGCCAGTAGGGCGGCAGGAAGGCGTAAGGCTGGCCGGATGCATAGATCACGTCGCCGGCCGGCAGGCGCAACATTTCGTAGGCCAGGCCTGTGAGCGTCACCGCGGCGACCAGGCGCAGTTCCTGCGCCGGGCGCGGCGCAAGGTACAGATGGCACAGTACGGCCAGCGCCACCGCCAGTGTGCCCAGTGCGGGCGCGCCCTGCGCGGCGCCGATGACGGCCGCGCACCAGGCCGCCTGGAACAGCAGGAAATTCGCTGCTTTGAGCGGCCAGGACAAAGCCACGCCGGGCGGCGGGGCGAGGCGGGGCGACAGGGCGGCCAGATGCATGGCGCTGCCGCTCAGTTGCGCGGCTCGAACAGATAATGGCTCACGAACCAGCGCTGGCCCTGTTCGTGGCCGAACAATTCCGCCACCGACATGAAGAACAGGCGCCAGCGCATCCACCAGCGCAGGGCCTCCACTCCGTAAATCTGCTCGAACAACGGCATGAGCCGCGCGCGCGCCGCGTCCATGCGCGCGAGCCAGGCCTCGGCAGTACGCGCATAGTGGCGGCCGTCCCAGCGCCATTGTTCAAGCAGGCGCAAATCGTCCTGGCAACGCGCCGCCATATCGTCGGAAGGCATCATGCCGCCGCTGAAAAAATGGCGGCTCATCCAGTCGCTGGCGTCGCGCTCGACGAATGCATAGGGCGCGCCGGCATGCACGAACACATGCATGAAAAACCGCCCGCCCGGCGCCAGCCAGCGCGCCACCCTGGCAAATGCCTGTGGCCAGTTGCGCAGGTGTTCAAACATTTCCACCGACACGATGCGGTCGTAGCGCTCGCCGGTATCGTAGCGGTTGAAGTCGTCCGTCACGACTTCCAGGTTGTCGATGCCGCGGCTTGCCGCCAGCGCGTCTATGGCCTGTTTCTGCGAGGCCGAATTGGATAGCGCGGTGATGCGCGCGCGCGGATAACGCTGCGCCATCCACAGGCTGAGCGAGCCCCAGCCGCAGCCCAGTTCCAGGATGCGCTGGCCGTCCGCGAGCCCGGCGCGCGTGCAACTTGCGTCCAGCGCCGCGGCTTCGGCGGCGGCCAGGCCATCCTCGCCCTGCGGCCAATAACAACAGCTGTATTTGCGATGCGGTCCCAGCACCGCCGCGAAAAATTCGGCCGGAATTTCGTAATGCTGCTGATTGGCTTTTTCGGGCAGAGGCGCGAGCGGGGAGCCCGGCAGCGCGGCCAGGAAAGATTCGCGCAGCGCGCACGCGGCTTCGATATCCGCCGCCTGGGTTTCTGCCAGGCGCTCGCGCAATAGCCGGCGTATGCCCAGGCGCACCACGCGGTCCGGCAGCAAACCCTGTTCCACCCAATTGACCGCCTGCGCGGCAGCTTGCGCCATGACTTGCCCTCCGTGATCGGCCGATAGCGCTTGTACGGC
>JAEUNN010000552.1 GCA_016791085.1 Rhodocyclaceae bacterium
CGACACCCTTACCTACTGAGCCCGGCTGCCGCGCGCAAGTGGCGTGAAGCGTGCCTGCTCCATGCTTCCGTCCGCAAAGGTGACGGTGAGCACCACGGTCAGATCGGGCGCCGGCGGATATTTGGCCCAGCCCTTGAACGAATTCGGGCCATCCGGCTGCAGCGTCACCCAGGCGCGCAGCTTGCCGCTCTGCATGACCGCCTGCGCGCGCGCGCCGGCCACGTCCTGCGGCGTACCGGCGTGATTGCTCACATACACCTGTACCGGGTGTTCTCCGGCCGCGCCGCTTTTCACGACCACCAGTTCGTAATGGTGATTACCCGCCATGCGCAACTGGCCGCCATGCGGCGACTCGGTCGCGTCCAGTGTCGCATCGTCGTGGGCAAGCACCGGTGCAGCCGCCACCGCGGCCAGCAGGGCGCAGCTCAGGGTGGCGCGCCGCATCCGCCGCAAATACGCAAACATGAGCAATTCTCCTTACTGATTGTGCGCGCTTCAGAACGCGCTGTCGGATTTCTGCGCCAGCAGTTCGTTGAGCGGTTTTTGTCCCCAGCGCAGGAACATGGCCGGCGTCACGAAGGTGTCGAGCAGCGTGGAACTGGTCAGTCCGCCGAATATCACGACCGCCACCGGGTAAAGGATTTCTTTGCCGGGGGCGCCCGGCTCGGCCAGCAGCGGCGCCAGCGCGATGGCCGCACACAGCGCGGTCATGAGCACCGGCGTGAGGCGCTCCATGGACCCGCGCACGATCATGGGCACACCGAACGTTTCGCCCTCGAACGCACACAGATTCACATAATGGCTGATCTTGAGTATGCCGTTGCGCGTGGCGATGCCGGCCAGCGTAATGAAGCCCACCAGCGCCGCCACCGACAGCGGCTGTCCGGACAGCCACAGCGCGATCACCGCTCCGATCAGCGCGAGCGGTATGTTGGCCATGATGATGGCGGCGAGCCGCGGCGAGCGGAAGCGCCCGGCCAGCACGAAAAACACCAGCAGCGCGGACGCGAGCCCCAGCCAGCGCATGGTGCTTTGCGCACGCTCCTGGGCCTGGAACTGCCCTTCCAGCAGCACATAGCCGCCCGGCGGCAACTGCACGCCGGCCAGCTCGCTGCGCAGCGCGGCGATCACGTCGGACAGTTTTCCCGACGCATTGGCGGAAATCACGATGCGGCGGCGGCCGTTTTCGCGCCCCACCTGATTCGGCCCGTCGCCGTCGGCGATGCGTGCCACCAGGCCCAGCGGCACGCGCCCGGCCGGCGTATCCAGCGTCACGCGGCCCAGCGCACCGGCGCCGCGATCGGCGTCGGCGAGCCGCAAGCTCAGTTCGTAGCGGCGCGCGCCATCTATGATCTGACCCATGCTGGCGCCCTCGGCGAGCGACTCGACCAGCGCCACGATCGCCCCCGGCGTGATGCCATAGCGTGCCGCCGCGGCGTGATCGACCTCCACGCGCATTTGCGGAATGCGCACCTGGCGTTCCACCTGCAAATCCGCCACGCCGGGCAGTTTGCGCAGCTTTTCGGCCAGCCCGGTGGCCTGCGCGTACAACTGGTCCAGATCGTCGCCAAAAATTTTCACGGCGATCTGCGCGCGCACGCCGGACAGCAGGTGATCCAGCCGGTGTGCGATGGGCTGGCCGACCGACACCGAGCCGGGCAGCACGGCCAGTTGTTGGCGCAGGCGCGCGATCATCAGTTCGCGCGGCACGTTGCCCTGGGTGGCGACGTCGATTTCGCTGGAATGCACGCCCTCGGCGTGTTCGTCGAGTTCGGCGCGCCCGGTGCGGCGGCCCACTCCGGACACGCCCGGCACTTCCAGCAGCAAATGTTCGGCCAGCGTGCCGAGGCGGTTCGACTCCGCCAGCGACGTGCCCGGCTGCAGCGTCACATTCACGGTGTAAGTGCCTTCGTTGAAAGGCGGCAGGAAGGTGCGCGGGAAAAACGGCACGCTGGCCGCTGCGGCCACCGCCAGCACGGCCACCAGCGCGATCAGCATGCCCCCGTTGCGGAGCGACCATTCCAGCGGGCGCCGGTAGGCGCGCTTGAGCCAGCCGACCACCAGCGCCTCGCCGCCGCCGTGGCGGCGATCCGACAAAATGGCCAGCGCGCCGCTGCCGGAGGCGGCGAGCCGCGGCAACAGCAGCAGGGCCAGCACCGGCGTGACCACCGCCGCCACCGCCAGGCTGCACAATATGGCTGTCACATAGCTTATGCCCAGCGGCACGAACAGCCGGCCTTCGATACCGGGCAGCCAGAACAAGGGCAAAAACACCAGGATGACGGTGGCGGTCGCATACACCACGCCGCTGCGCACTTCCAGGGATGCCGCCAGCACCACGTCGAAGGCGGCTTTGGGGGCGCCCGCGGCGGCGTTTTCGCGCAGGCGGCGCAACACGTTTTCGACATCCACGACGGCGTCGTCCACCAGTTCGCCGATCGCAATGGCCATGCCGCCCAGCGTCATGGTGTTGAGTTCCATTCCGAACGCATTGAGCAGCAGCACCGTGCCGAGCAGGGACAGCGGAATCGCCAGCAGGGATATGAAGGTCGTGCGGAAATTCGCGAGGAACAGCACCAGCACCAGCGTCACCGCGGCCGCGCCCTCGATCAGGGTGCGCTGCACGTTGCTGACCGAGCGCTCGATGAAATCCGCCTGGCGGAACATGATTTGCGGCGCCGCCACGCCGGCCGGGCGGTCGCGCGCGGCGGCCTGCAATACGGCTTCCACGCTGCGCGTGAGCGGCACGCTGGCTGCGTCCGGCTGTTTTTGCACCGATACGATGACGGCCGGTTCGGCGCCGAAGCCCGCGTCGCCGCGCCGCGGCCGCGCCGCGTAGCCCACCTCCGCAACCTGATCGAGGCGCAGCGTCTGACCGTTGCGATAGGCGACCGCCAGCGCCGCCAGGTCATCCAGCCGCACGCTTTGCCCCAGCGCGCGCACCAGCAATTCGCGCCCCTGGTGATCCAGGAAACCGCCGCTGCCGGAACGGCTGAAATTGCGCAGCGCGCCCTCCAGGTTTTCCAGCGTGACGCCGGCCGCCTGCATGCGCAGCGGATCGGGCGTGACGCGGTACTGGCGCACCGCGCCGCCTATCGGTATCACCTGGGCCACGCCGGGCACCGCCAGCAGGCGCGGGCGCAGCACCCAGTCGGCGTAGTCGCGTGCCGCCATCGGGTCGGCGCCGTGCGCGATGGGCAGTGCGATCAGCATGATTTCGCCCATGATGGACGTGATCGGGCCCATTTGCGGTTCCACGCCGGGCGGCAACTGGCCGCGCACCACCTGCAGGCGCTCGGCCACCTGCTGGCGGTTGCGCAGCGCGTCGGTGCCCCAGTCGAATTCCACGAACACCAGCGACAGACCCACGCCCGAGGTGGAACGCACGCGCGTGACGCCCGGCATGCCGTTCAAGGCCGATTCGAGCGGTATGGTGACCAGGCTTTCCACCTCTTCGGGCGCCAGCGCGCCGGCCTCGGTCATGACCGTGACGGTGGGCTTGTTGAGATCCGGAAAAACGTCTATGCCGGTCTGGCGTGCCTGAAACACGCCGGCCACCAGCAGCAGTGCCGACGCCAGCAGAACCAGCCAGCGCCGGCTGAGCGACTGGCGTATGACGGTTGCGAACATGGTCAGCGCACCTGTACCAATGCTGCGGCGCCTTGCACGACCACGCGCTCACCGGGCCAGATGCCCTTGGTCACGGCCACCTTGGCGCCGGCTTCGAAACTTTCCACGACGCGTTCGTCGTAACGTTCCGCGGCGCTATGCACATAGGCCACGGTTTGGCCGTCGGGGCGCCGCACCAGCGCGGCCGGCGGCAGCAGCACCACATCCAGGGCCTTGCCGGTTTCCAGCAGCACGCGCGCGGGCTGGCCGATCAACAGGCGCTCGCGCGCGCCGTCCACGACCGCGAAATTGAGCATTTGCGCCTGTTCGCGCAGCGCCAGCGCGGCCGCGATGGGCTGCAGGCGGAATTGACCGGCGCCGGAAATATCCGCCGTCGCGGCAGCCAGTTCGGCCGGCGCGAGCGGCGTGTAGGCGGTGGCTTCGATCGCCAGCCGTTGCGGGTCGGCAATTTCGAACAGTGTGTCGCGCGCATCCACCTGTTGGCCCGGCACCACGCGCACGTCGGCGATGCGGCCGGCGAGCGGCGCGGTGAGCGGCGCGCGCGCGGACAGTGCACTTTTCGCGGCGGCGAGCCGCGCTTCCAGCGCGGCCACGTCGGCCTGTGCGGCTTCGATATCCTTTTTCGGCACACTGCCTTCCAGTTCGGCCAGCCGCGCGGCGCGCGCGCGCGCCGCGGCCAGTTGCGGCGCGGCTTCACCGGCCTGCGCGAGTTGCGCGGCACGTTCCTGCGGCGCCGGGTTGGCGACCAGCATCGCCAGCACCTGGCCGGCGCGCACGGGCTGGCCGGCGAGCGGCCAGCCGCCGGGCGGCGCTTCCAGATGTCCGGCCCAGGGCGCCTGGATGCGTCCCGCCGCGCGTGGATCGGCAATCACACGCCCATTGAGCGGCAAAGTGCGGCGTGCGCTGGCCGGCTCGGCCACCAGCGTGCGCAATTCCATTTCGCGCTGGGCCGGTTTGGGCACGAATATCGCGCCGTCGGCCAGACGCTCGGCACGATCGGCCGTGGAGGCGGCGGGCAAGGGGGCGGCCGCGTGGTCGTGGCCTTCGTGTGCGGATGTGCTCGATGCCAGCGCAGCCCACAGCAGGACGCCGCCCAGTTTGCGCAGATTCGTATTCATGCTGCCCTCCGCGTGCCGCGCATGCGCGCGATGACCAACGCCAGTATGACTGCCAGGGCAGCCGCAGCGCCCCACAGCATGATGGGATTTTCGGGCGCGGTGGCAGGCGCGGCGGCCGTGCCGGCGGCGGGTATTTCCAGTATCCCGCCCATGAGGTCGTGCCGCTCGCCTTCGCTGATCGCAAAAACCAGCGGCATGCGCGTACCGGCGGCCAGCGGCCCCAACTCGGCCACAAAGCTGTCGCCGTCGGCCTTGGCCGCAATGCTGCGGTCGGGCGCGACTTCCACCACGATTTCGCTCGCGCCCACCGGACTGTTGTCGGAATGACGGTCCAGATAGATGCGCAAATTTGCGCCGGCGCCGGCCTTTTCGACGATGCCCACCAGTTCGTAATCGGGCGTGCGCGCTTCCAGGCGCGGCTGGCGGTCCGGTGCTTGCGCCGCCGGCGCGGCGTCGGCGTGGTCGTGGCCTTCATGGGCGCAGGCTGCGCTGCCTGCCGCCCCAAAAAATGCGGCGAGCGCCCATGCGCCCAAGCGGCGCGTGCGCGTGTGCTCGTTCCGGGAAGTGTCCGGATTCATGGCGTGACTCCCAATGCCTGATTCAGTTGTGAGCGTGCGCGGCCGCGTTCCAGCACGGCGCGCGCCGCGCCCAGCGCGGCGGCGCGGGCGGCGGCCTGGACGCGCAAATATTCGGGCAGGCCCAGCGCGCCCAGCTTGAATGCTTTGGCCGCCAGCGCTGCGCGTTCGGATTCGCCGTCGGCGCGTGTGCGCGCCAGTTCGGCCAGGCGCCCGGACAGTTCCAGCCGCGCTGCGGCGGCCTCGCGCGCCAGCGCCAGGTCGCGGCTGGCCGTCGCCTGGTCGGCGCGCGCCCGGGCCAGTTCGGTGCGCGCCGCGCCTTCGAGCGGCGCGTTGCGCGCCTGCGTGGCAAATGGGATGCGCACTTGCAGGCGCACCGAGTCGTCGGCCGGCAGCGCCGGGTCGCCGCGTTCGCGGCGCCATTGCAAGCCGAGTTCGGGCGCATCGCGGCGATCGCTGCGGGCAACATCCAGCCGCGCCTCGGCGGCCGCGACGCGGGCTTCCAGCGCTTGCAGGGCGGCATTGCCGGTAGCAACTGCGGGCGGCGGCGCTTCGTCCTGTTGCGGCCAGTCGTGCAAACCGGTCAGGCCGAGCCAGCGCGCGCGCGCGTCGTGCGCGCGCTGTGTGGCTTCGCCTGCGGCGCTTGCGGCTTCCAGCGCCTCGGCGCGCGCGGCCAGTTCGTCGCTGCGTGCCAGTTCGCCGGCACGCACGCGCCGCGCGACGTCATCGGCAAGTTGTTCTAGTGCCGCGGCGGCGGCTGCCGCCATTTCGGACTCCAGCGCTGCGAGCCTGGCGTCCCACCATGCCGTGCGCACCTCCCCGGCCAGTTGCAGGCGCGCGAGGCGCAGGTCGGCTTCGGTTTCGTCGGCCGTGCGGGCCGCCTCGGCAGCGCGCGCCGCGCGCTGGCCGGGCAGCCATACCGGCAAGCTCAGTTCCAGTTCGTGCTCGTAGGTGCCGCGCCGCTCGGTCAGGCGATCGCTGCGCGTGGCGACACTGATGGCGGGCGCACCGGGCAGCCAGCTCGCGGCAGCCGTGCCGCGTGCCGCGGCCAGTTCGCGGCGCGCCAGCGCGACGTCGCCGCCGCGCGCGAGGGCCCAGGCGCCGTCCAGCGCGGTGGCCAGGTCGGGCGCGCTCCAGGCCGGCAGCGCGATCAGGCAGCCGGCCAGGACAGACCAGAATTTGTCCATGTTCGTGCTCCGTGCGGCCGTAACGGCCGCACTGCCGTGCCTGCGCCGTCAGGGCGCAACACGGCCGGGTTGCGGGGTAAATTTCGGAGCGCCGGTCGTGGGTTT
>JAEUNN010000562.1 GCA_016791085.1 Rhodocyclaceae bacterium
TGCCGAATTCGTCGAAAGACAGGATGCAATCCAGCGCCGCGCCCAGTATCGCGCCCTTGCGGGTTTCGCTTTCGGTCAGCGCGGTGGCCTGGTCGTACAGGCGCAAAGAGGTCCAGTTGAGCGCATTGGCCAGTTGGCCCAGTTCTTCGCTGGCGGCGTCGGTGGGCAGCATGTCGCCCTCGTTCTTGTCCAGCTTTTCGGCGAATTCGGCGGCCCGGCCCAGTTGTGCGAGCGGCCGCCGCAAGGCCAGGAACAGCGCGCCCAGCGCGAGCAGGAACAGGCTCAGGCTGACCGCGAATTTGATCGCGATGCGTCCGCCCGGCGCTGCCGCGAGCGCCATGCGGTCGAATTCGATGCGCACCCAGGTGCCTTCGTCCAGCTCGGTCACCGGCAGCCAGGCCAGACTTACGTTTTCCAGACTGCCCGGCGGTGCTTGCGGCGCACCCGGGCGCAACCTGTCCTCGCGGTCGCGCCGCAGCGCGGCCAGCACGCTGCCGTCGGCGCCGACCACGGCGACCGCCTCCAGTGCCGGCCAGGATTCCAGGCCGGCCAGTCCTTCGGCCAGTCTGGCCGGCAGTTGCGCCGCTTGCGGCCGGCTGCGCAACACCGCGCGCACCGCATCGGCGGCGGCATACATGGTGTCGGACTGCCGCGCCAGCACTTCGGCCGCCAGGCGGTCCTGTATCCATACGCCGAACAGCGTATCCACGGTAATCGTGGCGGCCATGAGCAGGGCGAACAGCAGCAGCAACTGGCGATGCAGGCTCGCCGGCTTCAGGCGATAGAGCAGGGCTCGCCAGTTCATGGGCAACGCAGCAGGGGGTGGGTGGGGCTAGTCGTCATCGCGATAGCGATTTTTGATTTCCAGCACCCCTTCCATGTCGCTCAGGAAAGCCTGCACGCAGTCGGGGTCGAAATGTTTTCCGGCGCCTTCTTCGAGCATGGCGATCGCGCGCGGCAATTCCCAGGCTTTTTTGTAAGGGCGTTCCGAGGTCAGGGCGTCGAATACGTCGGCCACCGCGACAATGCGGCCTTCCAGCGGGATGGCTGTGCTGGCCACACCGCGCGGATAGCCGCTGCCGTCGAACTTTTCGTGATGTGTGAGCGCGATAGTGGCGGCCAGCTGCAGCACTTCGGATGCGGAATCCTTGAGGATTTCGTAGCCTATGCTGGCATGTTGTTTCATGATGTCGAATTCTTCCGGCGTGAGCTTGCCGGGTTTGAGCAGGATGTGGTCGGGCGTGCCCAGCTTGCCCACGTCGTGCATGGGCGCGGCCTGCAGCAACAAATCCTGGAATTCGGCGTCCATGCCCATGCGCTCGGCGATCAGGCGCGAATAATTGGCCATGCGCAAAATATGGGCGCCGGTTTCGGGGTCGCGAAATTCCGCCGCACGCGCAAGGCGCAATATGGTTTCGCGCTCGCGCGCGACGATCACTTCGGTGGCCTTGCGGACTTCGGCGCTGAGCGTTTCGGCGCGATTCGCCAGCGCCAGATGGCTGCGCCGCAGCGCCAGCATATTGCGGGCGCGCGACAGAAATTCCATGCGATCCACGGGTTTGGTCAGAAAGTCCGTGGCGCCGCTTTCCAGGGCGCGGTAGCGCACTTCCTTTTCGTGCGCGGCGGTCACCATGAGCACCGGCGTTTCGGCCTTGCCGCCGGCCTCGCGGAAACGCTGGATGAATTCTATGCCGTCGGGCGCCGGCATCTGGTAGTCGACGATCACCAGGTCCGGATCGTTGTCCAGGCAGTATTGCAGGCCGGCCCCGGAATCGGTAAAGCTGATAGGCTTGCACCCATCCAGCTTTCCGACCAATGCCTGCATGAGCAGCACATTGATCTGGGTATCGTCGACGATGACTACATTCATACTCGTTTGCTCCGTCCG
>JAEUNN010000578.1 GCA_016791085.1 Rhodocyclaceae bacterium
GCCAAACTGCCCGCGCCGCCCAACCCCTCGAACCTGATCGAGTTTTTTGGCGGCAAGCTCACGCAGAACCACTTTTTCGTCGATTCCGAAAGCATAGACGTGGGCACCGACGGCGTCGTGCGCTACACACAGGTGGTGCGCACCGAAGGTGGCGCCACCAACGTTACGTTCGAAGGCATGCGCTGCTCGACATCCGAAATGCGCCTGTATGCGATAGGCGGGCGCGACGGAATCTGGACCGAGGCGCGCGATTCGCGCTGGAAGCCGGTCAATGTCGGCGCCACCAAAAATCGCAACCATGGGGTGCTTGCGCGCGACGTGTTTTGCCCGGACCACTCGCCGGTACGCAACAAGGCGGAAGCAATCCGCAATCTGAAGCAAAGTTTCCAGGCGCGCGAGCGTACGCTGTACTGATCGCGCGATCCGGCATTTTCGCCCTCCGGAGCCGACCGCATGTTAGATCGCTTCATCATCGAATTCGACAAGGCCCTGCGTGCCGTGGTTGGCCCGCATCCCAGTTCGCGCCCGACGCCGGGCGCCGACCTGCCCGACGCCGACCTGGCGCCCGAAGAAAAGCGCCACGTCGGCGCGCTCATGCGTGTGAATCACGTCGGTGAAATTTGCGCCCAGGCGCTCTATCAGGGCCAGGCGCTCACCAGCAAGGACGCATCGGTGCGCGCCACCTTCAAGCAGGCGGCCTGGGAAGAAACCGAACATTTGGCCTGGACCGCACAGCGCATCGCCGACATGGGCTCGCGCAAAAGCTTGCTGAATCCGCTCTGGTATTCCGGTGCTTTGGCGATAGGCGTGCTGGCCGGCAAGTTTGGCGATCGCTGGAACCTCGGGTTTCTTGCCGAAACCGAGCGCCAGGTCGAGGCGCATCTGGCCGGCCATATCGCGCGTCTGCCCACAGCCGACGCGAAATCCGCCGCCATACTCGATCAGATGCGCGAGGACGAAGCCAAACATGCGCGCACCGCAATGGCGCTGGGAGGCGCCGATCTGCCGGCGCCGGCACGGTATGCCATGCGCATGGCGGCCAAGGTCATGACCACTACGGCGTATTACGTCTGACGCAGGCCGGCATGCCGCGCCACCGGGCAGGGAGGCGCGCCGGGCCAGGCGATTCGCGCAGTATGGGCCGATAGTTCGTACCTGCACGCAGTTCGCGCTCGCTGACCGCATTTTGCGCAAGAAAAAAAAGCCACCCGGGGTAGGGTGGCGACGTCTGGCACAAAGGTGCCGGAGGAGGGGTTCCATCGCGCAGAGGGGTCTCCAGCGCTTGCCCTTCGCCGCCGCAGCTTCCGGTCCGCAGCGCGTCGGGCATGTGAAGCAGTATGCCCGAGGCGGCCCGCCAAATACTTACAGTAGTGTACGTAATTGTTGCAATTGTTTGCCGCGCACAGCGCCGGGCAAGTTGCGTCGCTTCGGCTCAGGCGGACTGGCCACCCTGGCCGCCGCCACCGGATGGTCTGTAGCTGTCGTGCGTCGCAAGTTCTGCGATGTAGCGCTCGATTGCATGGCGCTCCCGCTCCAGCCAACGCCCGACCGCCGTCGCCAAGCGGGTGTCGGCGAGCCAGTGCGCGGAATGGGTTTTCACCGGTTCGAATCCGCGCGCGATCTTGTGCTCGCCCTGGGCGCCGCCTTCGAACACCTGCAGTCCGCGCGCGATGCACCATTCGATGCCGGCGTAGTAACAGCACTCGAAATGCAGCAGCGGAACGTGTTCGATTTCGCCCCAGTAACGCCCATACAGGCGATGTTCGTCGTACAGGTTGAAAGCGCAGGCGACAGGCTGGCCGTGGCGCAGCGCCAGCACGGCCATGACCGAGCCGGGCATGGCGCCCAGCAAAAGATCGAAAAACACGCGTGGCAGATAGGGTTCGCGGCCGCGCACGTAGTAGGTGGAGGCATAGCAGCGATAGATGAAATCGAGTTCCGCTTGCCCTAAATGCTCGCCGCACAGCACGCGGATTTCCACGCCGGCCTCGCGCACGCGGCGGCGTTCCTGGCGAATCTTTTTGCGCCGGGCCGGCGTGAGGGCGGCGAGAAATTCGTCGAAGTCGCGATAGCCGCGGTTCTTCCAGTGAAACTGCACGCCATGCCGGGCGAGCAGGCCGGCTCCGGTCAAAACCTGCAAATCCGTGTCGCACGGAAACAATACGTGCAGCGACGAAAACGCGTGCCCGCGCGCGCACTCCAGCAGCGCGGCGGCGAGCGCCTCGCGCGCCTTGGTGTCGCGCGCGAATAGTCGCGGTCCGCTCACCGGCGTGAAAGGAATGGCACAGCTCAGTTTGGGGTAATAGTTTCCGCCTGCCTGTTCCCAGGCTTCGGCCCAGGACCAGTCGAACACGTATTCGCCGTAACTGTGGCGTTTTTCGTAGGCCGGCGCGCAAGCAAGCAGCCGCTCCTGCTGCCACACGCATACATGTCGCGGCGTCCAGCCACTGGCGCGCGCCGCGGCGCCGCTGCGCTCCAGCGCGGCCAGGAAGGCGTGGCGCACGAAGGGGCTGCCCGTCGCCAGGCTGTCCCAGCTTATGGCGTCGATCGCAGAGCTGAAAGGCGGCCCGCGATGACCGACCAAGCAACGAGCACCACGGCTGAGGGCCGTCCTTTCGAGCGCCGGGTTAGCCGGCTGCGCGAGATAGCGCGCAAGCGCAGGCAGGCGGCGGCGCTACATGCTTGCGTTCTGTGGCTCGGAACCATGCCGGGACGCGAGCGTGACGCAAACAATGTGAGCAAGGAAGCCGCGAATTTGGACGCCGAGTGGCGGCAGATGCTGGCTGACCTGCCGGCTAACTCGTCGATAGACGCGAGTTGCGTCAGGCGAAAGGCGGACATGGCGCCGGGCGCAGCGTGCCTCAGGACTGGCGCTGATACAGGCGGAAGCGTTCGCTGCGATCGCCTGGACGGCGATCCTCCCAAAGCTTGCGCCAGCCGGCGCCGGGTGCGCGCGCTTCGACCTCGCGCGACGATTCCCAGGTGAGCAGCAGTGGGCATTCGGCTCCCTCCGCCGGGCGCACGCGTATGCCCGCGAAATAGACCAGGCTGGCCCGGTGCGCCGGCGTCAGGCCGGCGCCCATGACGCACTGTGCATCGTGGGGCAGGGCATGAGCGAGCGACTGGGCAAGCTTGCGGTAGCTTTTTCCATAATCTATCCAGGGCAGCCACAAAGAGGTGAGCAAGCCCCACAGCAATACCATGCCGGCCGCCCAGCGCAAACTGCCGCGCAGGCCGGATTTTGGTGCGCGTACCAGGAGCGCGATCCAGGCGGCCGTCAATAGTGCCGCAGCGGCCACCGCGACGGGCTGAAATTGCATCACGAAGCCCGGTTCCAGGCGTGCCGCCTGTCGCGCGAGGCGGGCTGGCGTGCCGGTCAACATGGCGAACCAGCCTGCCCAGATGAAGGCGGCGAATACGCTGACGGTCATGACGCC
>JAEUNN010000637.1 GCA_016791085.1 Rhodocyclaceae bacterium
GACCTGGCAAGGCCGCGAAGTCGAACTGACGCTGACCGAATTCTGGATGGTGCATACGCTGGTCAAATTTCCCGGCCATGTGAAAGACCGCGACCAACTCATGGCGGATGCCAAACTGGTGGTCGACGAAGGCACCATCACGTCGCACATCAAGCGCATACGCCGCAAATTTTGCGCGCTCGATGCGGCTTTCGACCGCATCGACACGGTGTACGGCATGGGCTATCGCTGGCGCGCCTAGCCGCCCGGCGTTTGCGCACGCGCTCCGGCTGCCGCCATGCCGCTACGCATTTCCCTGCGCGCCAAACTCGCGATCGTGGCCCTGCTGCTGCTGGCCCTGCCCTGGGCCGGCTATCGCTACGTGCTCGAAATGGAGCGCTATCTGCTCGAAGGACAGCGCGAGGCCCTGGTGGCGACCGCACGCGCCGTGGCCACCGCGCTGCACGAGCGCCCACAGCTCATGCTGCTGGAAAAGCCGCTGCCGGCGCCGCGCGCGGCGGCGCCCAAAGTTCCGCGCCCGCCCGATGCGGCCGCCGCTGGCGAAAACCCGGCAGCCGCCGCGGCGCCGCCGGATGACCCGCTCGCGCAGCTGCCCGGCGAAACGGCTGCGCCGGCGGAAGCCCCGCCCGAGCCGGCGCCCGGCGCGGACATGGCGGAGCGCGGCGCCGAAGTGCCCGCCGCCGCTGCGCCGGGAGGGGCCCCGCCCGCACAGGCGCCGCCACGTCCGGCGCCACCTGCGGCGCCACCTGCGGCGAGTTTTCCGGTCGCGCCGTCACAGCCTTCCATCCTGAATGCCCCGCCGGCCGGCGTGCATGCCGCACCGGGCGGGCGCGGCGGCATGCAGGAAATTTCCGCCATCCTGCGCGGCCTGGAACGTTCCAGCGGGCGCATCTGGGTGGTAAACCGCGAATGGCGCGTGGTTGCCATCGCCGGCAAGCTGCAGGCCGAGCCGGGCAGCGGCGACGACGACGCCGACGCCTGGTGGCGGCCGCTCATAGGTTGGCTCATCAAGCGCCCGGCGGAAGATTTCGACGACCCCATCAACCTGGATCTGCTCGCCAATGGCCGTGAAGTGTCCTCGGCTTTGCTCGGGGCGCCGGCATCGCGCGTGCGCAACACGCCGGACGGCCGTGCCGTGGTGGTGTCGGCGGCGCACCCGGTGTGGGCCGGCGACAATGTGGTGGGCGCGGTGGTGGTCGAAGAAACCACCAATCCCATCCTGTCGGTGCGCAACCGCGCGCTGGAACGCCTGCTGGTGCTCACGCTCACGGTATTCGCGCTGGCGCCGCTCGCCATCCTGTGGTTTGCCATGCGCCTGTCCAGCCGCATACGCCGCCTGCGCGACGAAGCCGAAAGCGCGCTGGATGTGCGCGGCCGCATCAGCGTGGAATTCGCCACCAGCCGTGCCGGCGACGAAATAGGCGACCTGTCGCGCAGCTTTTCCGACCTGCTGCGCAAACTTTCGCAGCACCACAATTACGTGCAGAGCCTGGCCGCGCGTCTGGGCCACGAATTGCGCACGCCGGTGGCGGTGATCCGCTCCTCGCTGGAAAACCTGCAATTACAGGCGCTGCCGGAATCCAGCCAGGTGTATATCGAGCGCGCCGAAGGCGGACTTACGCGGCTGTCGCGCATCCTCACGCGCATGGGCGAGGCGACGCGCCTGGAACAGAGCCTGCAGGGCACGGAACAACAGCCTTACGACCTGGTCGCGGTGGTGCGCGAGTGCGTGTCCGGCTATGCCCAGGCCTACAGCGCCCAGCAATTCGAGCTGGATTTGCCGCCGCAAACGCTCATCGTGCGCGGCCAGCCCGACCTGGCCGCGCAATTGCTGGACAAGCTGGTATCCAACGCCATGGATTTCGCGCGTCCCGGCACGCCCGTGCAGATTGCCGTTACGCGTGGCGTGTATTACGCCGAGTTGCGCGTCACCAACCATGGTCCGCCGCTGCCCGACGCGCTGCGCGACCGTCTGTTCGATTCCATGGTGTCGGTGCGCGACGGCGGCGCGGGCGGCGAGCCGCACCTGGGCCTGGGGCTGTATGTGGCGCGCCTGATTGCCGAATTTCACGGCGGCAGCATACGCGCCGACAACCTGGCGCGCGGCGACGGCGTGGTGGTGACGGTAGGGCTGCGCCTGGTCTGACGCCGCGCCCGGCAGGCGGTAAATGCGCCGCCGCCGCGCCCAGGGCGCGCTATGCTCCGAATAGGGCGAAAGCCGGCCGGCGCAGCCAGGCGCCGCGCGCAGCGTATCCCGCCACGAAATGTCAGCCAGCATGGATCTATCGACCATCGTCCGCCGCCTGTGCAGCTTTGCCGGCGCCGCACTTTGCGCGGCGCTGCTGGCCGCCTGCGCGACCTTCCAGGGCATACGGCCGGGCGTGGATACCGAGGATGCGATCCGGGCGCGTTTCGGAGCGCCGCGCATGCAATGGGCGGATGCCGACGGCAGCGCCACGCTGGTCTATCCTTTTGGTCCGCTCGGGCTGGAAACCTGGATGGTCAAAATCAACCCCGAAGGCAGGGTGATTTCGGCCGAACAGGTTTTGCAGATGTCCACGGGGTTTGCACGCATACAAATGGGAATGCGCGGTGACGAAGTCACGCGCATACTCGGCCCGCACTACGAACAGAGCTATTTTTCGCGCCGCGCCGAA
>JAEUNN010000650.1 GCA_016791085.1 Rhodocyclaceae bacterium
TCAGCGCCTCGCGCCGGCAAGGCAAGGCGCCGGCGCCAGGGTGTGGCCGGAATACGCTGCGTACAATGCTGCAAACATGGGGGAAAGCCGGACGGAGGGCGCCGGAATACGGCCGCGAACAGAGGCGCGTAGACTACCTCAGCGAAGCTTCGCCGTGCGGCCGCGCGCTTGCCCGGCAGCGCAGAATTTACACCTTTGTCATAGCTGGCGCGGATCGCCGGCCGGCGCCAGGCGCGCGGCCGCCATTTCGGTATTGCGCCGCAGGCAGCCACCGGCGATGCCGGCTGCGTCGCGCCTGCCTGGGCGCGCGTGACGGCTGGAAACGGCGCGCGCCGCATGTACGCCCGCACGGCCATCGTGAAAATTCACGGGCGCCGGCCGGGTGCGCTCGCGCAGGGATTCAATCCTGCGGCTTCCGTGTCGCAAGGACGGGACGCCGATCGCGCGAGGCAAGGGCCCGAACAAAATTGTTCCGAAATTCGCAACATTCATTTTCCGGATGGAGCGTATATCGCAACACCAAATCCTGGCACCATGGCGCATCCTTTAATGCACGCCATTTCGGCATGCCGCCGCGCGCGGCGCCGATCCGGCCGACCTGAACTGCGGAGCCACCGATGAGCAAGCTGCCCACCCTATTCGTATCGCACGGATCGCCCATGCTGTCACTGCAAGCCGGGGCGACCGGCGCAGCCTGGGAACGGCTGGGGCGAGAACTGCCGCCGCCTTCGGCCGTCGTGGTGGTGTCGGCGCATTGGTCGCAAGCCGCCCCCGCGCTGACGGGCGCGGAACGGCCGGAAACCATCCACGATTTTTACGGGTTTGCGGACGCACTGTACGACCTGAACTATCCGGCGCCGGGCGCCCCGCAACTTGCGCAGGAACTTGCCGGCGGTCTGGCTGCGGCCGGCTATGCGGCGCGCGTGGATGCGCGGCGCGGTCTGGACCATGGCGCCTGGGTTCCGTTGCGCTTCATGTATCCGGCGGCCGACCTGCCGGTGCTGCAGTTATCCATCAATGCGCGCGCCGATGCGAACTGGCATTACGGGCTTGGTGCGGCGCTGGCCCCGCTGCTCAAGGACGACACCTTGCTGCTCGCATCCGGCAGCCTCACGCACAACCTGTACGAATTCCGGCCCGGTACGGGACACCTGCCGGTTCCCGAATATGTCAATGTTTTTCAGGCCTGGATGTACCAACATCTGATCGGACACGACCTTGACGCGCTGCTGGATTACCGTCGGCGCGCCCCACAAGCCGCGCGCGCACACCCCAGCGACGAACATTTGCTGCCGCTGTTCGTGGCACTTGGGGCTGCCGGTGCCGGGGCGCCGGTCGTGCGCGAACTGGATGTCGTGACCGAACACATTCTGGCCATGGATATTTACCGCTTCGAGCGCGGCGAACCGCGTCACTGAGCCGGTGCGGCCGCCGGGCCAAGCGGCGGCCGCCCAAGTCGCCTGCGACCGACACCCGTTTTTCGTGGCGGATCAGGCGCTTGCGCAGGCGCTGCCAGACCGCGTCGCCGGGCGGAGACAGGTGCACGCTGCCTGCACTGTAAGACGTGTCCGACAACGGCGTGTAAGCCAATGATTATTATTGGTTTTATTGCCTGGCACAGTGGCTGCTTGAGTAGGTGTGCGGGAATCCCGGCGGATAGTCCGGGCAAACCGACCCGAAACTTGAAGGAGAACAGATCATGCTCGACATTCGGAAACTGCTGGCTGCCGGCCTCGCGGCGGCAACTTTGGGACTGGGCCTTGCCGGTTGCGCCGGTACTCGCCACCAGGAAAGCACCGGCGAATACGTGGACGACGCTGCCGTGACCACCAAGGTCAAAGCGGCATTCGTGAAGGACAAGGACGTCAGTGCGCTCGACATCAAGGTGCAAACTTTCAAGGGCACGGTGCAACTGAGCGGGTTCGCGCCCTCGCAGGACGTGCGCTATCGCGCCGAACAGATCGCGCGCGCGACGCCGGGGGTCAAGGCGGTCAGCAACGACATTCAGTTGAAGTAAACCGGCGCCGGCCGCCCCCGGCGGATCGGGCGCCGCCCGGACCGGCAGCCAGCATGGCCGGGCGGCGCCGGAATCCACCGGCCACGGCAGGCCGCATGCGGGGCGCAGCTTGCCGCCCAGCAATCCTGCCCGTAGTCGCGCGCGCCGTTCGATCGGCGCGGGCCACGGAGCGCGAGCTTGGGAACAGCGTGAATCGGGCCCGTCGGCGCGGATACGCTTGCATATTCCTGTCGTCCAGGCCGGTTCGCGGCCGCATGTTGGTGCGACGCAACAGTCTGTTTGCTCCCGTATATCGCGCGAATTTTCCGCTCCGACCCGGTTCCGTGACCCACTTTGCAGCGACAGGGCGCAGCGGCGCTTGCTGCGGTGTACCGTGAACTTGACCACGGCAAGCTCGAAACTCCGCAACCATACTGAATCTACGGGCATGGCCCGGGCATGAGCAGAGCACGCAGCGATGTGCCGGAACTGCGCCGTTACGGCGGCGCCGGACCGATCCGGAGTTGCAAAAACCGGCTTCTGAAATATCAGGGAAGTAGTGGACAAAATGTTTTGTGCGGCGCATGATGGAAAAGATGTATTGCCTTCGGGGGCTATGCGCGTTTATCCGAAGAGCGTACCGATGGGGAGCATCTCCAAAATGGACAGTTTCAATCCGACCCCGAAT
>JAEUNN010000696.1 GCA_016791085.1 Rhodocyclaceae bacterium
GGGCGCCTGCGCTGGATACTTGCGACGCATACCCACCACGACCACTCGCCGGCCTGCGCCGCGCTTGCCGCGGCGAGCGGGGCAAAGGTGCTGGGAATGCCGGCGCCGCCGCACGAGCGCCAGGACCACAGTTTTGCGCCCGACCAGGTGCCGCGCCATGGCGAGCGCCTGAACGTTGCGCCGGGGGTCACGCTGCGCGCCGTGCATACGCCCGGCCACGCCTCCAATCACCTCTGCTGGCTGTACGAGGAGCGCAAGCTGTTATTTACCGGCGACCACGTCATGCAGGGTTCCACGGTGGTGATCAATCCGCCCGACGGAAACATGGCCGACTACATGGCGTCGCTGGCCGGCCTGCTGGACATGGATATCGAGTACCTGGCGCCCGGCCACGGCTTTCTGGTGGGCGCGCCGCATGCCGCCATCCGCGCCCTGATCGCACATCGCGAGGCGCGCGAAAGGCGCGTGCTGGCGGCGCTTGTGGCGCATCCCGGCGCCACCCTGGAACAACTGTTGCCGCAGGTTTATGCCGACGTGCCGGCGGCCCTGCACCCGGTCGCCCTGCGCTCGCTGCTGGCCCATCTGTACAAGCTGCGCGGCGAAGCGCGCGCCCACGAACAGGCCGGACACTGGCGCGCGGCCTAGCGGGCCGGCAGGCGCGGGCGCGGTATCAGACCGGCGGGATGCGCACCCAGCCTTCCATGATGCGGCGCGCAGAGCGGCTCATGACGGCCTTGCGCACCACCCAACTCCCATCGACGCATTCGGCCTCGGCGCCCACCGCGAGCAGGCCGGACGGATGGCCGAAACGCAATGGCGTGCCGGCCACGGTAGCGGCCAGGCGATGCACGAGCGTGCCGGGGATGGCCGCGGCGACCGCGATGGCCACCGCGCCGGTGCCGGTCATGGCATGGTGCAACTGGCCCATGGAAAAAATCCGCGCGACCAGATCGATGTCGCGCGCCGCGATGCGCTTGCCGTCGGAACAGACATAGTCGGCCGGCGGCGCGACCAGCGCCAGTTTGGGCGTATGCGGCCGGGCGGCGGCTTGCGCGGCATCGGCAACCAGACCCATGGCGATGGCGCCGGCCGTACGTATCGCCTCGGCGCGCGCAAGCAGCGCCGCGTCGCCATTGACCGCGGCCGGCAGTTCGCAGCCCGTGAGCCCGAGCGCCCCGGCGGCCATGAATATGGTCGGATTGCCGGCATTGATGAGGGTGGCTTCCAGTGTCCCCAGG
>JAEUNN010000710.1 GCA_016791085.1 Rhodocyclaceae bacterium
CGTACTCGAGGTTTTGCCCGGCACCGAAAAATACTGGATAGACACCTTCGGCAAAGTCGCACTATCCGGCGAACCCATCATGTACGAGAACTATTCGGCCGAAATTGGCAAGCACTTCGAGGTGCTTGCGTTCCGCCCGGCCGCCGGACAGTTCGCCTGCATGATTCAGGAAGTCACGCAGCGCAAGCGCGCCGAGCAGGAGCTCGAGCGCTACCGCCGCCATCTCGAAGTATTGGTCGAACAAAGAACCGCGGAGCTATCCATGGCCAAAGAAACCGCAGAAACCGCAAATCGCGCCAAAAGCGCATTTCTCGCCAACATGAGCCACGAAATCCGCACCCCGCTGAATGCCATTTCCGGCATGGCGCACCTTATCCGCAAGGATGGCATGTCGCCTAAACAGTCCACACGCATGGACAAGCTTGAAGCCGCCAGCGAACATCTGATGGAGGTGATCGACTCGGTACTCGAGCTTTCGAAAATCGAAGCCGGCAAGTTCGACATTCAGATTGCGGCGTTTTCGCCCGCCGATCTGCTCGGGCGAGTCGCCGCCCTGGTCCAGCAGCGCGCCGACGCCAAGCGCCTCACGCTACGTTGCGAGCTTGCCCCCTTGCCCGCAAAACTATGCGGCGATGCCACCCGCCTGCAGCAAGCCCTGCTCAATTACGCCACCAATGCCGTCAAATTCACCCAGGCCGGCAGCATTACGCTGCGGCTGCGCTGCGTCCACGAAACCCCGACCGACGCGCTTTTGCGCTTCGATGTCACGGATACCGGCATAGGCATCGCCGCAGAAGTATTGCCGCGCCTGTTTGCCGCTTTCGAACAGGCCGACAGTTCGATCAGCCGTACCTATGGAGGCAGCGGACTGGGCCTGGCAATCACCCGCAAACTGGCGCAACTGATGGGCGGCGACGCCGGCGCGGAAAGCGAACTGGGCAAGGGCAGCAGCTTCTGGTTCACTGCCCGGCTGCAGAAGCCGGCCGCTGCCGGCAGCCTGGAAAGCCGTGGTCTGGCTCAGATTGCGGCAAGTCCGGCGCAGAGCGTGGCCGGAAAGCGCATCCTGGTGGTCGAAGACGACCTCATCAACCAGGAAATCCTACGCGAAATTCTCGACGGTACCGGCATACACATCGATGTTGCCAATGATGGCGAAGAAGGTGTGGCCAGCGTGCGCGAAGGACATTACGATCTGGTCCTGATGGACCTGCAAATGCCCCGCATGGACGGCCTCGAAGCCACGCGCCGCATCCGGGCCATGCCGGACTTCAAACAGCTCCACATCGTCGCGCTGACCGCAAACGCTTTTATCGAGGACCGCGAGCGTTGTGCCGCGGCCGGAATGAATGATTTCCTGACCAAGCCGCTCGACCCGGATCAATTCAAGGCACAGCTGGCGCAATGGCTGTGCCGCAACGACAAGCCCGAACAGCTGTACGGTCTGCGCAATCTGCGCTGGAATTCCCAACTCAGTACCGGCAACACCTCCATCGACGAACACCACCGGGCCCTGCTCGACCTCTGTCAACGAGCCGCAGCTTGCCTCGCCGCAGCACAAGGCGAAACGCCCCCGGCCATCCACCACTATGCAGATCGTTTGCGCGAGCACGCCGACCGGCACTTCGCCGAAGAAATCACCTTGCTGGAAGCACATGCCTGCCCATCCTTGGCGGAAATACGCGAACAGCACGCGGACTTCTATGAACTGCTCGGAGAACTGCTGATAGGCGCCGAACCGGAATCGCCGCGCGCGCGGCAAATTTTCACGCGGCTGCTCGGCTGGTGCTTGCGCCACATTTCCAATGCGCCGCACGACATGCGCACCTGCCTGACTGCTCCGGTACGAAACTGAACAGCGGCCTGACCCGAATCGCCAGCGAACTTGCGGCCTGCTCCGGGGATGACTCGCGCCCAGGCAGTGCGCATCATTTCCCTATACAGAAGCGCGAAAAAATCGCACCCAGCAGATCGTCCGCGACCACCTCGCCGACAATTTCCCCCAGCGCGCCATGCGCTTGACGCAAGTCCTCGGCGAATAATTCCAGCGCACCGCCCATTTGGGCACGCGCGGCATCCAGATGCAGCCCGCAGCGCCGCAACGCATCCAGGTGCCGTGCGCGCGCAAGAAAAGTGGCCTCCCCGGCCGACTGCGCGCCGGCCGCGGCAAGCAGCCGCTCGCGCAGGCTGTCCATGCCGGCACCGGTCAGCGCAGAAATGCACACGTCGAACTCCGCCCTGCTCGCCGTGTCACCGGCCTCCGCGAGATCGAACTTGTTGGCTACCACCAGGCGCGGCACACCTGCGGGCAGCCTGGCGTTGATCTGTTCGTCCTCGGCCGTGAGGCCGCCGCGCGCATCGACCAGCAAAATCACCACGTCGGCGCGCTCGATTTCTTTCCAGGTACGCTGCATGCCCAGGCGCTCGATTTCGTGCTCGGCCTCACGCAAACCGGCCGTATCGACCACATACAAAGGCACCCCTGCGATCTGGATCTGTTCGCGCAAGGTATCGCGCGTCGTGCCGGCCCACTCGCTCACGATCGCGCGGTCCTCGCCGGCAAGGCGGTTCAGCAGACTGGATTTCCCCACATTGGGCTGGCCGGCCAGCACCACGTGCAACCCGTCGCGCAACAGGCGGCCTTGTTCGGCCTTGATCTGCAGTTCGGCCACAGCACGCGCGATGGACGCCAGACGCCCGGCGGCATCCGCGCTTTCCAGAAAGTCGATCTCTTCGTCGGGAAAATCCAGCGTGGCCTCGACCAGGCTGCGCAATTCGAACAGCCGCTCGGCCAGTTCGCGCACCCGCCGCGAAAATTCCCCTTCCAGCGAACGCAGTGCCGAGCGCGCCGCGCTCGCGGTGGCGGCATCGATCAGATCGGCGACCGCCTCGGCCTGAGCCAGATCTATTTTCTCGTTGAGGAAGGCGCGCTCGGTAAATTCGCCGGCTGCGGCGATGCGCGCGCCCAGTTCTACACAGCGCCGCAACAGCAATTGCAGCACCACCGGCCCACCGTGCCCTTGCAGTTCCAGCACGTCCTCGCCGGTGTATGAAGCCGGGCCCGGAAAGTACAGTGCGATGCCTTCGTCTATGGCCGCACCTGACTTGTCCAGAAACTGCCCGTAGGACGCGCGCCGCGGCGCAGGCACGCGCCCCAACAGGCCGAGCGCATAGCTTTCCAGCTGCTGGCCGCTCAGGCGCACCACCCCTATGCCGCCACGACCTGGCGCAGTCGCGATCGCGGCAATCACGTCGTGCGCCCGCGGCAAGGCGCTCATGGCGCGGTCAGACCAAAAGGCGGCACGAGAGCCGCCGCCGCAAAAATCACGCCGCCTTGGGCTTGCCGCCGCCCTCTATCATGCGATTGATCTGCCATTGCTGGCCGATCGACAGCAGATTGTTGATGGTCCAGTACAGCACGAGCCCGGACGGGAAAAACAGAAACATCCCGGTAAATATGATGGGCATGAGCCACATCACCTTGGCCTGTATGGGGTCGGGCGGCGTGGGGTTGAGCTTGGTCTGGATCAGCATCGTGGCGCCCATGATGATGGGCAGCACAAAGTACGGGTCTTTGGTTGAAAGGTCGTTGATCCACAAAACCCAGGGCGCGTGGCGCATTTCGACAGCCCCCAGCAGCACCCAGTAAAGCGCGATGAACACCGGAATCTGTACCAGGATGGGCAGACAGCCGCCAAGCGGATTGATCTTTTCGCGCTTGTACAGCTCCATCATTTCCTGGTTCATGCGCGCTCTATCGTCGCCGAACTGCTCTTTCAGACGTTGCAGCCGCGGCGCAACCTGACGCATTTTTGCCATCGACTTGTAGCTCGCGGCCGACAGCGGGAAAAACAGCAGCTTCAGTCCTATGGTCAGCAAAATGATGGCCCAACCCCAGTTGCCCACCAGGCCGTGCAACATGGCCAGCACCCAATAGATAGGCGAAGCGATAAGCTTGAGCCAGCCGTAATCGACCACCAGTTCCAGGCCCGGTGCGATTTTTTCCAGATTGGTGGTTTCCTGCGGGCCGGAATAAAGCGGCACCTCAAGGCTGCCCGTCGCCCCCGGTGCAATCGAACCCACCGGCAGCAACACCCCGGCAGCATAAAGCTCGTTTTGCTTCCGGGCGTAATATTCGCGCTCCGCTCCCGGTGCCGGCACATAGGCACTAACGAAGTAGTGCTGCACCATCGCCACCCAGCCGTCGCTGCCCTTCTGCGTAATCAGGTTTTCCTTGTCGAGCTTGGAAAAATCTATCTTGCGGTAGTTTTCGACACTGGTATAAGTTGCCGGTCCGGTGAAGGTGCTCACCATCATGGCATCGGATTCGACAGGTTTTCCGTCGCGCAGCAACTGGAAATAAGCGGACGGATTTATGGCCGCGGCGGTTCCGTTGCGAATTTCGAAGCGCGTATCGATGAGGTAACTGCCACGCTTGAACGTGAATACTTTAGTCACTTCCACGCCATTCACGGGCGGCGCGGTCAAGCGCAATTCGATCTTGTCTTGTCCGTCCGCCAGTTCGAGGCTGGAGGCAGATAGCGCATACATCGTGTTGTGGTCGGCATATCCGCCCAGCAAGCCGCTTTGCGCCTTGTAGATGTGCTCCTGACCGTTGTCAAGCAGCCGGAATGACTTGGTGACATCGTCGCGCGCGTGGTGCTTGAGCAGTTCAAGCTTCACGATATCGCCGCCCTGCGCGGATACTTCGGCCGCCAGCAGGTCGGTCTTGACCAGTGCAAGCGGGCTCGTCACTTTGCTGGCTGTGGCAGCCGGCGGAGCCCCTGCAGCGCTGCCCGAAGGCGCCGGCGGTACCACCGTGTTTGCCGCCCCTGTGCCGGCGCCCGGTGCGGCGGCCCCCTGCACGGCTGGCGGCGGCGTATTGGCGCGCTGCCAGTTGGTCCACAGCATCATCGTGGAAAGCACGAAGATCACGAGCAAAATGATGGTTTTCTGGTTTTCCATAGCGATAACGTGTCAGGGAACCGGGTCATAGCCGCCCGGGTGCCAGGG
>JAEUNN010000782.1 GCA_016791085.1 Rhodocyclaceae bacterium
CAGGCAGGCGCCGACGCGGCGCGCAAAATGTGAGAGGCTTTCGCCGCCGCCCGGCAATTCGTGCTGGGTATCGCGCCGCTCGAAGCGTGCATAGTCGTCCGGCATGGTGCGCGCCAGGTCGGCATAGGTATGGCCCTGCCATGCGCCGTAGTGACGTTCGCGCAAACCGCGTTCGATGATTATCGGCAGCTGCAGGCGATGCGCCACGGCGAGTGCCGTGGCATGCGCGCGCATGAGGTCGCTGGCGTAGATGGCCGCGAAGCGGTGATGCACGAGCTGCGCGGCGGTCGCGCGCGCCTGGGCCCGGCCATGCGCATTGAGCGCCACGTCGAGCTGGCCCTGGATGCGGCGTTCCGCGTTCCAGTCGGTTTCGCCGTGGCGTACAAGGCAGAAGCGCACATAGGGGCGTTGCGGCGGAAGGTGCATGAATGCGTATTGCCGGACCTTGCGGTGCCGTCTAGGGTTAACCCGTGTGGCGAGCGGGATGGAATTCCCGCTAAACTGTGCCGCTAAACTGAAGAAAACGCATGCCTGGGCGGCCTGAGCTGCATCATATCAGACCGTTCGGGCTTGGTCCTGGCCCCGAAACTGGAGACAAAATCATGAAAGCCTTATTAGGGATCGCGGCGGCGATCGACAAGCTCAACGAGTTTGTCGGCAAGTCCGTGATCTGGCTGGTGCTGGTCGCGGTACTCGTGAGCGCCATCAATGCCGTCGTGCGCAAGCTGTTCGACATTAGTTCGAACGCCTTCCTGGAATTGCAGTGGTATCTGTTTTCCGGCGTGTTCCTGCTCGGCGCGGCGTATACCTTCCAGCGCAACGAACACGTGCGCATCGACGTGGTTTCGGGCCGCTTTTCGCACAAGACGCAGGCCTGGATAGACGTGTTCGGCGTCATCTTCTTCCTGATGCCGATGGCGCTCATCATTCTTTACCTGTCCTGGCCGGTATTCACGCTGGCTTACGAAACCAAGGAAATGTCGCCCAACGCCGGCGGCCTGGTGCTGTGGCCGGCGCGTCTGCTGGTGCCCATAGGCTTCGCGCTGCTGGTGCTGCAGGGATTCGCGGAACTGTTCAAGCGCCTGGGTTTCATCATGGGCATGGCGCCGGATCCTTTCGCCAAGCCGGAAGGCAAAACCGCCGAAGAAGAACTGGCTGAGGCCATACGCAAAGATCAGGGTAAAAACGGGGGGGCTGCCTAATGGAATTCCTTGCTCACAACATTGCGCCCATCATATTCGCCTGCATGGTGATGTTCCTGCTGGTGGGTTTTCCGGTGGCCTTCGGACTTGCCGCCTGCGGCGTGGTATTCGGCCTGGTCGGCATAGAACTCGGTCTGCTGTCGCCCACGCTGTTCCAGGCCCTGCCGGATCGCATCTGGGGCGTCATGAGCAATGACACGCTACTGGCCATCCCCTTCTTTACCTTCATGGGGCTGATACTCGAACGCAGCGGCATGGCCGAGGACCTGCTCGAAACCATAGGCCAGCTGTTCGGCCCGGTGCGCGGCGGCCTGGCTTTCGCGGTGATTTTCGTGGGCGCCATGCTGGCCGCCACGACCGGCGTGGTGGCCGCTTCGGTCATATCCATGGGCCTCATTTCGCTGCCCATCATGTTGCGCTACGGCTACGACCGCCGCATCGCCTCGGGCGTGATCGCGGCATCCGGCACGCTGGCGCAAATCATCCCGCCGTCCCTGGTGCTCATCATCATGGCCGACCAGTTGGGCCGTTCGGTAGGCGACATGTACAAGGGCGCATTCATTCCGGGTTTCGTGCTGACCGGCCTCTATACGGGTTTCATCGTGCTGGTGGCGCTGTTCAAACCGGCCTGGGCCCCGGCCCTGCCCCCCGAGGCGCGCACGATACGCGAGGCGGACGGCAGTTCCGGCCTCAAATCGCTGGGCGTGCTGTTCCTGGTGTCGGTGGCGGCGGCGGTTGCATTCAGCAAGTTTTATCTGTCCGCCGAGGTACCCACCGACGAAACCATCGTGACCGGCATGTCGGTCGGCCTGGGCGTGGCTTTCGCCTTGGCCGTGATCAGCCGCGGATTCAAGCTGAATTTGCTGTCCAATATCGCCGCGCGCGTCACTTTCGTGCTCATCCCGCCGCTCGCGCTGATATTTCTGGTGCTGGGCACGATTTTCCTGGGTATCGCAACCCCAACCGAAGGCGGCGCCATGGGTGCGACCGGCGCGCTCATCATGGCGCTGGCGCGCAGGCGCCTGAGCCTCACGCTGCTGAAGCAGGCCATGGCCAGCACCGCGCGGCTCACCGCCTTCGTGGTGTTCATCCTGGTCGGCGCGCGCGTGTTTTCGCTCACCTTCTACGGCGTGGATGGCCACAAATGGGT
>JAEUNN010000795.1 GCA_016791085.1 Rhodocyclaceae bacterium
AACGCCAGGGGCCATGCCAGCCAGCCCAGCGCCGCGGCAGGATGGGCCGGGCTGACGAAGCCGAATTGCAGCACGCCGGCGAACCACATCACGACGATCAACCACAGCGTGACGGCTTGCGGCGCCTGCCAATCCAGGCGCCGCTGCACGAAACTTAGCGCAAGCCAGGATGCGCTCACGAAAATCAGTGCGGCGCCGAAATCCTGCGCGCCCGCAAAGCGTACACATTCGTGCAGGCCGGCGCCCAGCCACCACAGCCAGCCCCAGCCGAACAGCGCAGACGCGGCGCCGGTTTCGTATTTCGCCAGCGCGGCACGCCCGCGCTCGATGAGCAGACTGGTCAAAAGCCCGGCCAGGGCGATCAGCATGGCGCCCATGAATTGCGGATTCAGCACGGCCTGCCCGGGCGGGTGGTCGAACTGTCCCGGACCCAGGCTGAACAGGTAGGCGCCACCCGACAGCAATTGCAATATCAGGCCGGCCGCGCGCGGCAGCGGCCGGCGCTGGCGCAGCCCCAACCAGACCAGACCGCAACCTTCGAGCGCCCAGGCCGCGGAACTGACGCGGGCGTCGAACGCCAGCGGAAATACCAGCGTGGCGAAACACACGCCCAGCGCAAACAGGGCTTCCGCGAGCAGGCGCAGGGCGGCCTGCGTGCGTTGCAACAGGAAGGTGGCTGCGGCCAGATAGAGCGCACCCAGGCCCACGGCGGTCCACGCCAGGCCATATTCGAAATCGCGCACGAGCAGGGTTTGCAGCGCGAACGCTGCGATGGGCGTGCCGAATACCAGCGTGCCGTCTACATAATTGGCGCCGCCCGAGCGCGGCAGGCGCGCGAACAGCAAAGGGATGGCAAAGTAAATCAGGAAGAACGCGACCAGGAAAATTTCCATCGTCGCGTATAGCTCGGGGCGGTAATAGCGTGCCCCCCACAAACTTGCCACGCCGAAGGTGGCCGCAAATCCGAGCAGATTGAGCGGCCGCCAGGCGCGCTTCCAGGCGATGAACAAAATGCCCAGGTCGAGCAGCAAATAGTAAGAAAACAGTTGCACGTGGCTGCCGCTGCCGGTCGAGGTCAACAAGGGCGCGAGAAATCCGCCGGCCGCACCGAGCATGGCGAACGCCATCGCATTCTGCAATACGGCAAGCAGCGCCGATAGCGCGGCAATCAGCACCAGCAGCGCAAAAGCCGCGCCGGGAGGCAACAGCCCGTACAGGCGCAGCGCGGCAAATATGGTCAGATACAGGGCGCCGACCGCCGCGCCCTGCAGCGACAGGGCATAGCCGGGGCGCGCCAGGCGCAGTTTCCAGCCCATGCCCAACAGGCCCAGGGCAAGCACACTGGCGCCGAGCAGCCGCATTTCCGGCGGCACGGCGGAATGCTCGTAGGCGTATTTGAGCAGGAAGGCCAGGCCGAAAAACAGCACCACCACGCCCAGACGCGCGACCGTGTTGCCGCCGAACAGCCAGGCTTGCGCGCGATCGACCCAATCCGGCGCGGGGGGTGGAAAGTCTGCTTCGGGTAGGCCGGCTGCCGGTTCGGCCGGCCGGCGCAGCGGCGGCGGAGCCGGCGCGGCGGGCTCGACTTGCGCGGCTATCGTGGAGTCCAAAGCGGCACCTGCCGGTGCGTATCCGGCCGCCGTCTGGGCGGCCGAGGCGCGGGCCGGAGCAGCCGCTTCGGGCGCGCCGGCCAGGCCGGGTTCGGGCGCCGGCTGCGACGGCGCGGCCGCCGCGTCCGTGCCGGCCGCCTGGGCTTGTTTTCGCGACGCCTGTTCGGCCTGGATGGCAGAAAACTGCTGGTACAGGTAGTGCAGTTTGGCGTCCTGGTCGGCAAGGCGGTCGGCCTGTTCGCGCAGACGCCGTGCGATCAGGGCCAGCACCAGTCCCAGCGCCGCGCCTATCACCACGCCGGACGGGCCGTGCGCCATGGTCAGGAGTCCGCCGGCCAGCATGCCGGCCACGATTGCCAGAAGAATTTTCACGTTACGAGCCTCACCCCGTGCGCCTGCACCGGGAATGCCGGTGCGGGCGGCGCGCAGGCATCGGAAACTCGCGGCGTGTGCGTGACCATGGCCGGGTGCATATTCATGGGTTCAGTCTGCCTTGCGCCGGAATCCGCGGCGCCTCAGCGCAGATCGCCGCGCAGTGCGGCGACGGTCTGCTGCAGCGCGGCCGGGTTCGCAGCGGCGGCCGGTACCGGGGCGGCCACGGCAAGTTCGATACGGTTGAACAGGCCGCGGCGGAAAGGTTTGCTCATGGCGGGGCCGTCCTTGCGCGAAAAGTAGCTGCCCCACAGACCGCGCAGCGCCATGGGAACAACCGGCACCGGCGAGCGCTGCACGATGCGCGCGATGCCGGAGCGGAATGGGTACATTTCGCCCGTGTCGGTGATGCGGCCTTCCGGGAACAGTCCCACCACGTCGCCCGCCGCGAGCGCTTCGGCCACCGTGTCGTAAGCGCGCTCGAGCAATTCCGGGTTTTCTTTGGCGGGCGCGATGGGGATGGCACGGCCCTGGCGGAACACGAAACTCAGTACCGGCATTTTGAATATCTGGTGGTCCATCACGAAACGGATGGGCCGCGGGCAGGCCGCCGCGATCACCAGGGCATCGACGAAACTGACGTGATTGCAGATGAGCACGCAGGGGCCGTGTTCGGGGATCAGGTCCACGTCTCGCGTACGCAGCCGGTACACGCTATGCACCAGCAGCCAGATGATGAAACGCATGAGGAATTCCGGCACCAGCGTATATATGTAAATGGCCACCAGCGCATTGAGCACGGCCGTGACCAGGAATAGTTGTGGCAGCGTGGCGCCCATGGACAACAGCGCGCCGGCCATGATCGATGCCACCACCATGAACAGGGCGTTGAGGATGTTGTTGGCGGCGATGATGCGGGCGCGGTGCGACGGCTGGCAGCGCGTCTGTATCAGTGCGTACAGCGGCACGCTGTAGAAGCCGGCGAACAGTGCCAGCAGGAACAGGTCG
>JAEUNN010000809.1 GCA_016791085.1 Rhodocyclaceae bacterium
GTCGGACGAGTCAAGCTGACGCGGTGCGCGCCCTGCCCGGCTCCGCCCGCGCGCTCATTGCGCGCGCGGCAGCCCTTCCAGTCCCGACACCCGCTGGCCCGGCGCAATGCCGTGCTTCTTGAACCAGCCGGCGTTCATTTCCAGCGCGAAGGGCGCGGCATTCGCCGAACAGTGGTTGTTTTCGGTCTGCGGCCGCATTTCTTCGATGTTCAGTATCTTGCCGCCGGCATCGATGAACGCCACCGACAGCGGCAGATAGGTGTTTTTCATCCACATGCACACCAGCCCGGCGGCCGGAAATTTGAACAGCATGCCGTGGTTGGCCGGCATGGACTGCCGGTACATGAGCCCCTGTTCGCGCGCGGCCTGGGTGTGCGCAAGTTCGGCTTGGATGCGGTAGAGGCCTATGCTCAGTTCCACGGCCGGAAAGTCGCCGCCCTGGGCGCTGCCGGCAATACAAAGGGCCGCGAACAGGACTGCCCGCCGGGACGAAGGAAGTAGTCTGCGCAGCATGGTGTTGGCGATGCCGGGTAATGTGGGTGAGCGCGTTTTTACCATATCCCGCCGCCACATCATGAAAGCGGGAGGATGAACCTGCTGCTGCTGTCGTGACGCTCTGCCCTGCTTGCCGGGCGCGACGGCGGCAATGGCGGTTTGCACGCAGGGCAGCGAACGGACCGGCGACAGGCGCGGTAACGGTTTGTTGGTTTCGACCTTCCTTGACTGGGCACGCGGGCGCCCCCGGCAGGAACGCCAGGATTGCGGCAATCAGCGCCGGCCCGGGCGGCCGGCCGACAGCACTGCGTCCGGATTTTCGTAGCGCCAGGCGCCCGGCGCCAGGCCGTCGATGCACCAGGGACCAATTGCCGCGCGTATCAGCCGCAAAGTGGGATGGCCGACCGCGGCGGTCATGCGCCGCACCTGCCGGTTGCGCCCTTCGCGCAACTCGACTTCCAGCCAGGCGGTCGGGATGGCGCGGCGCACCCGTATCGGCGGCACACGCGGCCACAGTCCAGCCGGCTCGTCCATGCGCCGCACGCGCGCCGGCAAAGTGAGCTGTCCGTCCAGCATGACACCGGCGCCAAGCTGCTGCAGCGCCGGCGCGGCCGGTTCGCCTTCGACCTGCACCCAATAGCGCTTGGCAAGTTTGTTGGACGGGTGAGCGATGCGGGCCTGCAGGCGGCCATCACTGGTGAGGGCCAGCAAGCCCTCGCTGTCGGCATCCAGCCGGCCGGCCGGATACACCTCCGGCAGCTCGATGTAATCGGCCAGGGTGGGGCGTTCGCCGCCGCCCGAAAACTGGCACAGTACGCCGTAGGGTTTGTTGAACAGGATAAGGAGCGGCGCGCCGGCCATGCTGGTTCAGGACGCCGGCGCCTGCTCCACCGAGCCCGCCGCGGCCAGCAGCGCGCGCGGATAACGGCGCGAGAAGCGCATGTTCTGCGGATACGGGTAAAAATCTTCCAGGGTGCCGGCGCGTATGCGCTCCTGCGTGCGCTGCCAGAACTCCGGACGCAACAAGTCCGCGTGGTGCGCCATGAAAGCTTTGCGCACTTTCGGATTGGTCAGCAGGAAGGTCGCGAATTCCTCGGGAAACACGTCGTTGCGCGCGACCGAATACCAGACTTCGCCGGACATTTCCATGTCGGGATAGGGTGCCGGCGGTATGCGGCGGAAATTGCAGTCGGTCAGGTATTCGATTTCGTCATAGTCGTAGAACACCACGCGTCCGAAGCGCGTGACGCCGAAATTTTTCCAGAGCATGTCGCCCGGAAAAATATTGGCCAGTGCAAGCTGACGTATCGCGTCGCCGTACTCGAACACCACGCGCTCGATCTGCGCCTCGGACGCCGTTTCGAGGTACATGTTGAGCGGCACCATGCGCCGTTCGATGTAACAGTGCTTGATGATGAGGTCGTCGCCGTCTTCTTCGACGATGGACGGCGCAAGCTCGAACAGGCTGTCCAGCAGCGCCTGCGAAAAGCGCCGCCGCGGCAGCGCGAGTTCGGAAAATTCCAGCGTGTCCGCCATGCGTCCGACCCGATCGACCTGTTTCACCATGACGAATTTGCGCTTCACGGTTTCGCGGTCGGTGTCTTTCGACGAGCCGAACTTGTCCTTGATGATTTTGAACACGTAAGGATACGAAGGCAGCATGAACACATGCATGACCAGGCCGCGTATGCCCGGCGCCTCGATGAAATTGTCGGCCGAATGGTGCAGATGGTGCAGCAAATCCCGGTAAAACATGGTTTTACCCTGCTTGCCCAGACCTATCATCGTATATAGCTCGGAACGCGGCTTGGCCGGCATGAGGGTACGCAGGAAATGCACGTAGGCCGAAGGCACTTGCATGTCGGCCATGAAATAGGCGCGCGACAGCGAAAACAGCATGCTGATGAGGCCGCCGTCGAGCAGTATGGTGTCCAGTTTCAGCCGCCCGGCGCGATTGTGCAGCACCGGAATCACGAACGGATATTCCTGGTGGCCATTGACGCCCTTGCCTATCACATAGGCCGCCTTGTTGCGGTAGAACGCCGAATTGAGCACCTGGATGTGGCAATTCGCCTCGGCCTCCGGCCAGGTCCCCTTGAAGTGTTCGAGCACGGCACGCATCACGCAATCGACGTCCAGGTCCAGATCGGCGAAATCGCGCTTCCAGCCGAAATCGAGAAATATCTGGCGGATCGCCTTGCGCAGGCCTACGTCGTTGGGATAGTAACTGCGGTAGGTGACCGGATAGGCCTCGATATATTCGGTCGATACGCCGGGGCGAACGAAAATGAAGTCGTTGTTGAAATAGGTGCGGTGCAGAATTTTCGTGGTGACGGAATTGAAAAAGGTTTCCGCGCACTCCGGCTGCTTGTGATTCACGAGGCGCCCGATGTACAGCAGTTTGGCCTGCTGCCAGGTATTGTCGTCGAGCGAATCGGCGTGGAATTCGGTGTGCAGGCGCTCGGCGCATTCGCGCACCCGGGCGTCGTAATAGCGTATGCGCTCCTTCACGGCCTGCTGCTGGCCGGCCCAGTCCGCCGCTTCGAAACGCGCCTTGGCCTCGCCGCTGGCGGCACGGAACAGCCGGTAGTGCTTGTCGAATCCTTCGATCAGGGCCTGGGCGATGGCATGCGCCACCGGATGCGGGCCGAGCGGATTTTCCATGCGCTTTATCCCCTTGGTGTAGGCGCTTTGTCCAAATTCTCAAGTTTGACACAGGCCGCTGCCGGCGGCATGCGAACTATGGCGGGCGGCACTGATTTCGGGGATAATCCCTGCCCGCAAGGCCGCGGCCGCTAGGGCGTTTCGCCCGTGGTTGCTGACGCTCGCGCCCTTCAAGGCGCCATTGCTGCGCAAGTCGATAAATCCGGCCGGCCACTGCCCGGATAGCCTGCAATGGCAGTCTGCTTGAAATCTGTCAAACACACGATGGAGAAGCTATGAGCGCAACAAATCTGATCAAAGTTCCATCCACCGGCAGCCAGATCATCCCCGGACAGCCGATTCCCGACGACCCCATCATCCCTTTCATCGAGGGCGATGGAATCGGCGTGGATATCACCCCGGTCATGATCAAGGTGATCGACGCTGCAGTGGCCAAGGCCTACGGCGGCAAGAAAAAGATCAGCTGGATGGAAGTTTATGCGGGCGAGAAAGCCACCCAGCTGTACGGCCCGGACATGTGGCTGCCGACCGAAACTTTCGACGCGCTGAAAAAGTACTCCGTGTCCATCAAAGGTCCGATGACCACGCCGGTGGGCGGCGGCATCCGTTCGCTGAATGTTGCGCTGCGC
>JAEUNN010000818.1 GCA_016791085.1 Rhodocyclaceae bacterium
CACTATGGAATTCTGTTCCGCCCCTGATTCGCATTTCAACGTAAAAAGGAGAACCGCCGTGTTGTCGCGCCGCCTGAGTACGCTGTTCGCATTGTTGTTTTCCGCCGGCGCCTACGCCGCCCAGAACATCGACCGCATCGACGTCAGCCCGAACCCGGCGACGGTCGGCCAGGCAGTAAAAATCACCGTGACGTCCAAAACCGACGACACGGCGCCCTGTGGCGTCCAGCTTGATTTCGGCGACGGCAGCAAGGATCCGCCGCAGAAAGTCGGCGACAAGTGGCCGCCTTTCCCGCGCACCTGGGAACACACTTACCGCAAGCCCGGCAAATACACGCTGACCGCGGCAGGCGCACGCGCCGGCAGCCTGTTCGGCTGCGTAGGCAGCGCCCATTACGACCTGGACGTCCAGGCTGCACCGGCGGCGGCGGCCAAGCCGGCGAAACCTTCGGTCTGCCCCGAAAATTGGGCGCTCAAGGGTACGGTCAAGAAGGATCGCAGCTTCACCTGCGTGCCCGCCAAGGGCGTGACGGATGCCAAAGCCCCCGAAACCCTGGACTGCCCGGCCGGCACCGAATACTTCCGCAAAGGCAAAACCCTGGGCTGCGCGAAATAGCCCCGACAAAAATACTCATGGCCCGGCACAGTTGCCGGGCCATGTTTTTTGGCAGTCTCGGTCAGATTTCTTATGGCCTGCGGACGGTGCAGCAAACCCGCTTTCCGGCTGCGAGTTCCCCACGCGGATTTCCGCCCAATGTGTAGGTTGGGGTGAGCTTGCGAACCCCAACGTCAATCAGTCACTTGCCGCTCAGACGTTGGCGTTAATGTCGCCACCACGACCAACGCCTGTTCCTTGCGGCGCAATTCCCTGCGGGGATTGCGCCCTACGCGGACTTCGCGGACTTCGCGGACTTGCCCAGGTGTTTTCGGCCTGATTGAATTAAGTAAGCAACACCAACCGCAACGAGCGCAAGAGGCATGGACAACACCGCTGCGACCAGCACGGAGTACCACCAGCCCAAGGCGTCAAATTTGTTTGTAGCCTCACAATTCCGGACGAATCCGAGCACTGAAATAAATGTAAGCGCCAATGCAATCAGGCCTAACTTGAAAAAGCGCTTCATTTGGATCGGTGATGTTTTACGGGAAACGCGGCCGGCCCAATTAGTTGCGGCATCGCAACTTGCCAGGCCCATCGTCCTTCATTTGCTTGCGCCTTACTCGGTCAAACTTCCATGTGCCGCGCCCCTGCCAAGCGGCATGTAATGGCACAAACATCGGGCGACGACGTGTACGGTTTTTCACAGGGGGCAACTTGGCAAGATCGCTGCAACTACTGTCCATCCTCGCGGCCACCAGACGCCGATGGGTTTCCCCATCCAAAGCGCCATTGTCCGACGCCAACAACAAGCGCGGCCATTTTCCCCGCAACACCGCTTGACACGCGCGACCCACCTCGTATACTCCGCTCCCCAGATTTCCCTGGCGCTGCGGCCACCCGCCGCCGCTCCTGCCCGCAACCGATCACTGCTCCGAAAGGACACCATGCCGCAAACCCGTCGAGTGCTGCGCTGACCTCCAATCGTCCTGGCTTGGAGCGTCCGCACGTTCCAGGCCAAGGTTGGTACTCGATGGCGCATGCCGTCCTGTCCGGGCCCTGGCAAACTTTGCCGGGGCTTTTTGTTTTTTGATACGGACAAGGAATCATGGGCATACAACTTACGCTCGGTAAAGGCCGCGTACCCGTCAAGGTGTGGACGCGGGATATCGAGCACGAAGCGATGCAGCAATTGTTGAACGTGGCACAGCTGCCCATCGTGCATGGGCACGTGGCGGCCATGCCGGACGTGCATGCGGGCATAGGCGCGACGGTGGGTTCGGTCATTCCGACCAAAGGGGCCATCATTCCGGCCGCCGTGGGCGTGGACATAGGCTGCGGCATGAATGCCGTGCGGCTGTCGCTCAAGGCCGCCGATCTGCCGGACCGGCTGTACCGGCTGCGCGGGGCGATCGAGGCAGCCGTGCCGGTAGGTTTTGCTCAGCACGCGGCGAGCCGGGTGCGTGGGTCGCGCCACGAGCGCGTCGGGCGGCAGCTCGAACAGCGCCTGGACGCCATCGTGGGCAAACATCCGGCACTCATGAAAATGCAGAAGCGTTTCAATGAAACCTGGATGTGCCAGATCGGCACGCTGGGCGGCGGCAATCATTTCATCGAGCTGTGCCTGGATGAGAACCAGGACGTGTGGGTCATGCTGCATTCCGGCTCGCGCGGCATAGGCAATGTGATAGGGCGCTATTTCATCGAGGCGGCAAGGAAGGACATGATGCGGCAGCACGTGGCGCTGCCGGACCGCGATCTTTCGTATTTTTCCGAAGGGTCGGACTGGTTCGACGACTACGTGGAAGCCGTGTTGTGGGCGCAGGATTACGCCATGATGAACCGCCGCACCATGATGCACCTGGTGCTGGAGGCGCTGCAGCGCGAAATTTCACCGCGTGTGCAGGCCTGGCAGGTGGAGAGCGAAGCCATCAACTGCCACCACAACTATGTGGCGCTGGAAACGCACTTCGGCACGCCCTTGTACGTGACGCGCAAGGGCGCGATCAGCGCACGCGCGGGCGAACTGGGCATCATACCGGGCAGCATGGGCGCCAAGTCCTACATCGTGCGCGGGCTGGGCAA
>JAEUNN010000873.1 GCA_016791085.1 Rhodocyclaceae bacterium
CCGGACGGCAACCTGCTGCCGCAGGACGTGTTCCCCGAGCTGGTGGCCACCACGCGCGGCTGGCTGTCGCAGGGCATCTCGGCGCCGATGGTGGTGCAGGGCGGCAGCGGCAACGACACCTTCCGCGTCTACTCCAACCAGGCCGAGTTGCGCCTGGAAGGCGACGACGACAACGACTTGTTCATCGTGCGCGCCTTCGCCCTCGCGGCGACGACCGATTTCGACTGGAACGGCGACGGCACGATCAACAAGACCGATCTCGATGCCGGCGTCCAGGTCATGAAGGCGCTGCAGACGATACAGTTCGGCGTCAATGGCGTCGAAGGCGGTGGTGACGACCTGACCGTGGCGCAGTCGATCACCGCGCTGACTCAGGCGATGGTTCCGCTGTACACCGGTCCGGCGGCCAGTTTCGGCGCCTGGAAGGCCAGTCTTCAGGCCAAGCTGGCGGTCGATGGGGTCACGCAGTTCGACGTCAACGACGACGGCGGCATCAACTTCCTCGACCTGAGCCTGACCAGGACTGTCACCGACGACGTGATCGTGCTGGACAACAAGGGCGTCGCGTCGCCGCAGATCGGCCTGGGCTTCTCGGTGGCGCAGGCTCCCGACATCCGCACCGGCGGCGGCCAGGACGAGGTGCGCTACAACGTCAATGCGCCGGTCTCGGTGGATGGCGGCACCGGCTTCGACAAGCTGGTGATCCTGGGCACCGAATTCGCCGACGACATCGTCATCCGCAAGGACGGCATTTTCGGCGCCGGCCTGAACGTGCGCTACAGCAACATCGAGGTGGTCGAGGTCGACGGCCTCGAGGGCGATGACGAGTTCTTCGTGCTCTCCACGGCCTTCGGCGTGGCTTACCGGGTGATCGGTGGCCTCGGCTCCGACACCATCAACGTCGCCAGCGACGTGGTCGAAGACATCGTCACGCGCGAGCTCGAGGGCGCATCGGGTGCGGTGGACCATCTCGTGCGCTCGGCGGGTGACCCGCTCTACGACGGTGTCGTCGTGGACGGCTTCGACTACAACGTGGCGAAGAACGGCGAGGGCCTCGTGGTCATCAACGAGGAAGCCGCGGGCGACAGCAGCAGCGGCCGCACCGTGGTGGGCGAACAGTCCGTCGTCGCCAACCAATACTCCGATTTCTACACGGTGCGCCTGGCGCAGCAGCTGACCGGCAGCCAGGTGGTCTATGTGACCGTCTCTGCCGCGCGCTCGCCGCAGGAGGAGCGCACGCTCAACCCGGCCACCGGGCTGCCGTACGACCTCAACCCGGATCCGCTGGTCGACGCGCTGGGCGATTCCATCTGGCTGTCGACGACCGACCCGGGCGCCCTGGTCACCAACAGCGACTTCCAGCACACGGTCATGATCAACGGTGTGGCCACGCCGGTGTCGAACCGGGCGATCACGCTCAAGTTCGACAGCAGCAACTGGGATCAGGCGCAGTCGGTGTACGTGTTTGCGCCCGATGACCAGCGCGCCGAGGGCGAGCGTGTCACCGTGATCCAGCATTCGGTGATTTCCAATGTCGCGGCCTACGACGCCATCGACGTGCGCAACGTCGAGGTGACGGTGCACGACAACGATACGCCGGGCATGTTTGTCAAGGAGGTCGATGCAGCCGGCAACGAGGATGGGCGCACGCTCGTCGTCGAGGGCAGCAGCACGACGCAGCTTACCGACAAGATCGAGTTGAGCTTGGCCAAGGCGCCGGCCGCGGGCAAGGAAGTGGTGGTCGACATCGTGCTGAACGACTTCGCCGACAAGGCGATCCAGTTCTTCAACGTGCTTTCCGACAGCCGTGTGACGATTTTCGCCAACCCGACTTACGACGCCATCAACGACCGCGTCATCGTCGGCCAGGTGAAGTTCAACGACGCCAACTGGGACAGCCCCATCACCCTTGGCGTGCAGGCGCGCGACGACTTTGTCCGCGAAGATCCGCAGATCGCCGTCGTCGAGTTCGAGCGCAATGCCGTCGGGACGACCGACGCCAATTACGTGTTCCCGAACCTGCGCTCCGGGCTGCAGCTGCTCGACATCGAGGTGATCGACAACGAGACCTCCGGCGCGGTGGTCATCGAGAGCGGCACCGGCACGCTGCTCGTCCCCGACGTTCCGGCCGGTAGCGGCCAGAACGACACCTACACAATACGCCTGACGCGCGCGCCGGATGCGAACGTGGGCGTGGCCGTGCTGACCGATGGCCTGGCCAACGTGGTCGCAATCGACCGCAACGGCGATGGCGACTTCCTCGACGCGGGCGAGGCGATCACGCCGAACGACTACGCCGTGGTTGGCGGCCTGCAGGCCACGCAGATGTTCAACGGCAACGTGGTGTTCGGCCACAACGGCACGAACCGCACGATCACGCGTGGCGTGGGCTCGGACCTGGGCAACTTCGTCGACGAAGGCTTCTTCGGCGTCGCCGAGGCGGCCAACGAGGTGTTTAAGGGGTCCATCAGCTTCGGTGTCAACGGCACCCGGCTGGCCCTCAATGGCACCGGCGTGGGCTCACTTTTCTCGGCCGGCGACAAAATCCGCGTCAGCGCCCCGTCGACCGGTGGCTTTGATGCCAATAACAACGACTACACCGTGTTCTCGACCAGCGCCAACCAGATCGTGCTGACGACGACCGGCACCTGGGCAGTTGCCGG
>JAEUNN010000731.1 GCA_016791085.1 Rhodocyclaceae bacterium
GTGGTGCTGTTTGGCGCCGGCAACGGCCAGCTCGAAGTGCGCTTCCTGGCCGCCAATGCCGACGTGGAGGTGGGCGACACGCTGGTCACGTCCGGCCTGGACGGGGTGTTCCTGCCCGGCCTGCCGGTGGCGCGCGTGCAAGCCATCAACCGCGAAGGTGCCAGCGGCTTCGCGCAGATCAACTGTCTGCCCGCGGCGGCCGTGGAAGCGCGCGGCACGGTGCTGGTGCTGGGGCGGCGTCTGCCGGAGCTTGTGCCGCCGCCGGCCCCGCCGCCCGAAGCGCCCAGAAAAAAGGGCGGCAAAGCCCGCCCCGCCAACGGATAAGCCGCGATGCAGCCGACCAATACGTCCAATCGCATCCTCAAGCCGGCACGGCCCTGGTTCATCATGCTGTCGCTGGCGGCAGCGCTCACCTTGAATCTGATGCCGCTCGGGCGCCTGCCGGCCATGCCGGACTGGGTGGCGCTGGTGCTGGCATTCTGGTGCGTGCGCGAGCCAGTGCGCGTAGGCATGGCCAGCGGCTTCGCACTCGGGCTGCTCACCGATGTGGGCATAGGCAGCCTGTTCGGCCAGCACGCGCTGGCGTATGTGCTGCTGGCCTATTTCGCCGCCAGCCTGTCGCGCCGCATTTTGTGGTTTCCGTTCCTGCAGCAGGCGCTGCACGTGTTTCCGCTGTTGCTGGGTACGCAAACCATCATGCTGGCCGTGCGCCTCGTGGCGGGCGGGGAATTCCCGGGCTGGGCGTGGTTTCTGGAAAGCGTGACGGCGGCGCTGTTGTGGTTTCCGCTCAGTCTGATGTTGCTGTTGCCGCAGTTCAAGCCGGTCGAAAAAGATGAGAACCGGCCCATCTGAGCTGCGCCGCCGGGCTGCCGGCCGAGGCCGATGAGCAACACCGAATTTCGCGCGCCGGAGCAGGAAAATCAGCGCTTCCGCGTGCGGCTGGCGCTGGCCGCGGTGCTCGCGCTGCTCATGTTCGGCGCGGTGCTGGCGCGTCTGGTGTGGCTGCAGGTGATGCAGCACGAGTACTACCGCACCCGCGCCGAAGACAATCGCATTTCGCTCGCACCCATCGTGCCCAACCGCGGGCTCATCCTGGACCGCAACGGCCTGGTGCTGGCGCGCAATTTTTCGGCCTACACGCTGGAAATCACGCCTTCCAAGGTGGCCGATCTGGAGGCCACGATAGACGAGTTGTCCGGCCTGCTGGAAATCCAGGCGCGCGACCGCAAGCGCTTCCGCAAGCTGCTGGAAGAAAGCAAAAATTTTGAATCGCTGCCGATACGCACGCGCCTCAACGACGACGAGGTGGCGCGCTTCATCGCCCAGCGCTACCGCTTTCCCGGCGTGGAGGTGAAGGCACGGCTGTTTCGCCAGTATCCCTATGGCGACATGGCTTCGCACCTGTTGGGCTATATCGGCCGCATCAACGACCGCGACCTCGATCGCATCGAAGAAAAGGGCCAATACGACAACTACCAGGGCAGCATCTATTTCGGCAAGTCCGGCCTGGAGCAGAAGTACGAATTCGACCTGCACGGCCAGACCGGCTTCGAAGAAGTCGAAGTGTCGGCCGGCGGTCGCGCCGTGCGCGTGCTGTCGCGCACGCCGCCCACGCCCGGCAACAATCTGCGGCTTACCGTGGACCTCAAGTTGCAACAGGTGGCGGAACAGGCTTTCGGCGAGCGGCGCGGCGCGCTGGTGGCGATAGAACCGGCCACCGGCGGCGTGCTGGCGCTGGTGAGCAAACCCACTTTCGATCCCAATCTGTTCGTGGATGGCATAGACCCGCAGCATTGGGACAGCTACAACAATTCGCCCGACCACCCATTGTTGAATCGCGCCATCAACGCCGCCTATCCGCCCGGCTCCACGTTCAAACCCTTCATGGCGCTGGGGGCGCTCACCATGGGCAAGCGCACGCCGGGTCAAAGCATTTCCGATCCGGGCTTTTTCGAGTTCGGCGGCCACACTTTCCGCGACGACAAGAAGGGCGGCCACGGCAGCGTGGACATGTACAAATCCATCGTGGCTTCGTGCGACACCTATTACTACCGCCTCGCCAACGACATGGGCATAGATTCCATCGCTGCCTTCATGGCTCAGTTCGGTTTGGGCGCGCGCACCGGCATCGATATCGACGGCGAAGCGAACGGCATACTGCCGTCGCAGGAATGGAAGCGCAAACGCTTCCGCCGCCCGGAACAACAGAAGTGGTACGCCGGAGAAACCATTTCCATCGGCATCGGCCAGGGCTACAACGCCTACACGCCGGTCCAGCTCGCCAGCGCCATGGCCACCCTGGCCAATGACGGCGTGCGTTTCCGCCCGCACCTGGTGAGCTATCTGGAAAACGTCACGACCGGCGAGCGCCGCCTGATCGAGCCGCAGCCCATCGCACGGCTGGCGCTCAAGCAGGAACACATAGACGTGATCAAGCACGCCATGGTCGGGGTGAACAAGGAAGGCACGGCCACGCGCGCCTTCATGGGTGCGGAATACGTGTCGGCCGGCAAAACCGGCACGGCGCAGCTTTTCAGCCTGAAGGGCGCCGAATACAAGGAAGGCCTGGTCAAGGAGCGCCTGCGCGACCATGCGCTGTTCATCGCCTTCGCGCCGGCCGACAAGCCGAAAATAGCGCTGGCCGTGCTGGTCGAGAACGGCGGTTTCGGCGCCCAGGCGGCCGCGCCCATCGCGCGTCAGGTGTTCGATTACTGGCTGCTCGGCAAGATGCCGCAGGGCGCCGCGCCCGAGGACAACGATGCAAGTGACAGCAATTAGGCAGTTTCTGGCACGCACCTTCGGCGTGCTGGACCCGCCGCTCACGGTGATCATCGCGCTGTTGCTGGCTTATGCGCTCATCGTGATCATCAGCGCCACCGCGGATTTTACGCACCGCCTGGACCAGCACTTCGTGAACCTGGGCGTAGCCCTGTGCGCCATGCTGGTGGTGGCGCGCATACCGCCGCAACAGCTCATGACGCTGGCGCTGCCGGCCTATCTGGTCGGCCTGGTGCTGCTGGTCGCGGTGGCCGTGGCGGGCGACGTGTCGAAAGGCGCGCGGCGCTGGCTCAACCTGGGCATCATGCGCATTCAGCCTTCGGAAATGATGAAAATTGCCGTGCCGCTCATGCTGGCCTGGTATTTCCACAAGCACGAAGCGCTGCTGCGCGCGCGCGACTTTCTGGTGGCCGGGGTGATACTTGCACTGCCGGTGCTGTTGATCGCCAAACAACCCGACCTGGGCACCGCGATCCTGGTGCTGGCGGCCGGCGTATTCGTGATTTTCTTTGCCGGCCTGTCGTACAAGCTCATATTGCCCCTGTCGCTGGCGGGAGCGATAGGCGTGGGCGCACTGGTGTATTACGGCGAGCACCTTTGCGCCGACGGCGTGGATTGGCCCGGCATCAAGGAATATCAGAAGCACCGCATCTGCACCTTGCTCGATCCGTCCTCGGACCCGCTCGGCAAGGGCTTCCACATCATCCAATCCACCATCGCGGTAGGTTCCGGCGGCATAGTCGGCAAGGGCTGGATGAAAGGCACGCAAACCCACCTGGAATTCATACCGGAACGCCACACCGATTTCATCTTTGCGGTGATGGCCGAAGAATTCGGCCTTGTGGGAGCGATCGTGCTGGTCATCATGTACCTCGCGCTGATTACGCGCGGGCTCATGATCGCAGCACAGGCCACCAGTTTGTTTTCGCGCCTGCTGGCGGGCAGCATCACGATGATTTTTTTCACCTACGCTTTCGTGAACATGGGCATGGTGAGCGGCATACTGCCCGTGGTCGGAGTGCCGCTGCCTTTCGTGAGCTATGGCGGCACCGCGCTCGTCACCCTGTGCACCGGCCTGGGCATATTGATGAGCATACGCAAGCATCGCCGGCTGGGGCAGCAATAGCCCGCGCCGGCCGGCAGCCCGAAATATCGGCACGGAGCACGACGCGCATGCAGATACGGCGCACACGCCAACATGAATGCCACGGCGCGGCAGCGCGCCTGCGCCGCGCGCAGCCGGCAGCCGGCCCGGCCGCATTGGCGGCAATCGCCGCCGCGCTGATATTGAGCGCCTGCAGCAGTCCTCCGCCACGCCGCGCCGAAAGCCCGGCGACCCGCCCGCCCGTGGGCTCTGAGGCGCCCGGCGCAAGCGTTCCGCGGCGTGGCGCCGGTGGCTATTACCTCGACGACGGCCCCGGCGACAACCCGCCCGCGCCCGAAATGCTGGCCGCCATACCCGACGCCCTGCCCAAAGCCGAAGTTCTTCACCGCTTCGCCAACCGGCCCTATACCGTGATGGGCCAGGATTTCGTACCGCGCACCCAGGTCGGCGAATTCCGCCAGAGCGGCCGCGCCAGCTGGTACGGCCGGCGCTTCCATGGCCTGAAAACCGCCAGCGGAGAAATTTACGACATGTACGGCATGACCGCCGCCCACCCCACGCTGCCCATCCCGAGTTATGTGCGCGTCACCCACCGCGGCAACGGCCGCAGCGTGATCGTGCGCGTCAATGACCGCGGCCCCTTCCTGAATGGCCGCATTTGCGACCTGTCCTACACCGCCGCCTGGAAATTGGGCCTGTTGGGCCAGGGCAGCGGCGAAGTAGAACTGGAAGCCGTCATGCCCGGCAGCACCCAACTTGCCGCCGCAGCGCCGCCACCCGCGCTGCGCCTGGCGAGCATCGAAGCCGCCCCGCGCGATGCAGCGCCCGCCCTCGATGCGCCCGACGAAATCGAACTGCTGGCGCGCGCCGACATGGCGAGTGCAGCAGCCCAGGGCGCGGCCACCCCCGCCGTGCCTGAATCCGAATCCGCCGCGGGAACTTACCTGCAACTTGGCGCCTTCGCCGCCCGCGCCAACGCCGAAAGTTTCCGCGACCACCTCGCGCGCGAAATGGACTGGCTCAACGAGCGCATCCTGCTATCCGCCAGCGACGGCAAATTCCGTGTGCAACTGGGTCCCTACCGCACCCGTGCCGCCGCCGACGACGTGGCACGCCGCATACGCGCGAGCCTGA
>JAEUNN010000733.1 GCA_016791085.1 Rhodocyclaceae bacterium
GCGCCGGCCGGCAAGCGTGAGCGCGGGGTCCTGCGGCCCGCCCGCGACGCGAAATTCATGCCGTATGTCGCGCGCGAGGCGCTGGTTCAACAACAGCAGAAATAGATCTGCATCCCCCCCGCTCTCCAGCCGCAATTGCGCGCCCAGCGCGGCCAGATTGCCCGCGTCGGGCCCCACCGCCACGTAGGCCTGCAGCGCCTGCCAGGCCCACGGCGCGTAGAGGCTGCCAATTTGCACGGGCGGCCCCGCCAGCGCCGGCTGGAACGTTTCCACCTCGCAACGCATCGCAAAGTCCACGCGCCAGGCACTGCCCAAAAAGTCCACCTGCACGACGGTATTGCCGTGCTGGTCCGCATATTCGATCCATTGCGCGGGCCACGGATCCACCTGCAGCGAATAGTTCAGTTCGCGCAGCGTGCCATCGCCGCGCGGCCGCAAGCGCACGAAATGGCGCGCAGGCTCCACCGGCGCGGTATACACGTACTCGGTGCGGTGGACGATGGAACACAACATGGCGGGGTGCGGGCGTGGCTGCAATACCACCTTTTACTCGCAGCCCGCACAAAAAGCCACTCGCGCCGATGGATACCCGCCGCGTATTCGGGTCATTCCGGTCGCCGACGCGGTACGGCCCAGCACTAGTCACATGCAGGCAGCCTCCCCTTCGTCCAGAAACCGGGGTGTGGCCCCAATGCCGTTAAGTTAAGCGCGCGCAAAACGCCGCTGATCCGAAATCCGCATTGAAAAAGGAGCGACTGTGTCGCTGCGCGGCGACCTGGGGGCGCGGGCGTCTCGCCCGCGTGCGGCGCAGGAGACGCGGCCGGCGGGCGAGACGCCCGCCCCCCCAGGGAAAAACGCGCGCGTCGATTCGCCTTAACTTAACGGCATTGGGTGTGTCCCCGGTTACCTGTCCCCGGTTACCCTCAGCCGTATGCGGGCAGCCTGCACTTGGTCCAAAATCCGGGGTGTGAAAATCATCTAGCCGGCCTCCCACCGCCGGTGGTGGCGGTGGGGTTAAAGTAGCGTTGCGAACGAAGCTTTAACCACAGGAGGCCGAAATGAAGTATAGCGGGATAGACTTGCACTCGGATAATTGCGTCGTGGTGGTCAGTGACGAGGAGGATCGGGTTGTGTTCCAGAAGCGTCTTCCGAATGATCTCCAGCGGATCGTAGCTGCGTTGTTGCCGTGGATTCAGGAACTGGTGGGGGTCGTCGTCGAGTCCACGTTTAACTGGTACTGGTTGGTCGACGGGCTGCAGGCTGCGGGATTTACGGTGCATCTTGCCAATACCACCGCGATTAAGCAGTACGATGGCCTCAAGCACAGCGGCGATGAGGCCGACGCACGATACCTCGCGCACTTGCTGCGTCTGGGAGTCTTGCGTACCGGTACAATTCTCCCGAAAGATCTGCGGGCACTGCGCGATTTGGCGCGTAAGCGTATGCAGCTCGTACGCAGCCGCACCGCTCAGATTCTGGCGGTTGAAAACATCATGGCGCGGGAACGCGGCGCCCGGCTCAGTAGCAATCAGATCAAGCGGATGAGCATGGAAGACCTGGCCGCGGTGAATCTCTCCGCGGATGTTAGTTTGGCGGTTTCGACCAACCTGACCGTGATCGGAACGCTCAACACTCAAATTGACCTTCTGGAGCGTCGCCTTCATGAGGCACTAAATCTGCGGTCAGACTATGTGCTACTCACCAGCGTACCAGGCATTGGGGAAACCCTGGCCACCGTCATATGCTTGGAAGTCGGTTCGATTACGCGCTTTGCCCAAGTTGGCAATTTCGCGTCTTACGCACGTTGTGTCGTAAGCGGTAACTACCCGGCGTCTTGCGCGGATCTGCCGACCTGATATAAATCCGAGCGCAGCGGATTTGCCGCGAAGTGCTGTTTCCAGAGCCTGGGAGTCAGTTCCGCCACGCGTGCGGCGGGGTGGATTGCGACCCG
>JAEUNN010000925.1 GCA_016791085.1 Rhodocyclaceae bacterium
TGTGAACATCGCGGGCGAGCTCAACTTCGACCAGGGCGCCAACAAGTTCCGCACCACCGCACAGGGCTACGGTGCGATCGGCGATGCCGACAACGCAGGTGGCGGCGGGGTTTCGGTGCAGACCGGCACCGTCACCGTGAATGCCAACTCGACGCTGAACGTGTCCATCGGCAACGGCATTTCGCTCACCAGCGACGGCGGGGATATCAACATTTCCGGCAAGCACTCCAACCAGGCCTACGGCACGCTGCAGAACGCGGGCGGTGGGCTGGTGGCGGTGTCCACCGGTACGGTGAACGCCCATGCCACGGGCGCGACCACGGTCGGGTTTACGGGCCACGTCGATCGCGGTGTGGCCGCCAGCGCAAACAACCTGAACGTGTTGGCCGACACGGCCTCGATCGCCAATACGAACATGAGCGCGTCCAGTGGCGGCGTGGTCAACGTGCAAGCCGACTCCGGCGCGATCACGGCAACCACGAATACCACGCAGACGGTGAATTTCGCCGGTGACGGCAGCGTGATGAAACTGGGCGGGCACATCCACGTCACGGCCAACCTCAACACCGACGCGGATTCCTCGACCCAATCGGCTGGCGGCGGCGTGGTCGCGGTTGCGACCCTCAACCCGACCGCGAACGCGACCGGCACGGTAACCTTCAACGTCGGCAGCTCCGCGAATGTGACCGCCGGCGGCGAACTCAAGCTGAGTGCCAACCACGGCGGGACTGCGTCGCAGGTGTCCGACGGCACCATCCTGAGCGCGAACGGCAGCACCGACGCCATCAACTTCAGCCTGCCGCATCTGCTCTCGAGCGGCGCGACGGTCACCTTCAACGGCGCGAACGGCAACGGGCTGACCAACGGCCGCGAGTACCACGTCATCGTCAATAGCCCCACCGCCATCAGCCTCGGCGAGATATTCGGCGCACTCGATGTCGACACCACCAAGGACACGATCCGCGTCCCAGGTCACAAGTTCAACGTGGGTTGGGACGAGCCGGGATGGAACCAGAACAATGCCGACGTCGTGGTGTACCAGTCCGGCTCCGGTGACGTGATCAACGGGCTTAGCAACGGAACCGCCTACCGCGTGCTGGTGATCGACGAGAACACGATCAAGCTGCAGGGCCTGGGCCAAACCCTGACCAGCCACACGGTCGGGCGCGGGGCGGTCAGTTCCGCGAACGACACGATCAGCTACAGCGGGACCGATTTCAGCAACGGCGATGCGGTCACCTACCGTGTGGCCCCGGTCAAGGAATTCGCCGGCAATTACATCGACGCGACGGTCAGCTTCCCGGCCAACCAGGCACCTTCCGTCAGTTTCGACGGCCTGAACCGGATTTTTGTCCAGGGCCATGGCTTCAGTGCCGGGCAGGAACTGGTCTACCGTGGGTCCGGTATCTCCTACGGCGCCGGGGTGTACTTCAACGGCACCACGCAGGTGGCCCTGCCTGCAGGCACCATCACCAACGGCCAGCACATTTTCGTCGCCAATAGCGGGCTATCGACCGATTACTTCCGCGTGGCCCTGACCTACGAGGATGCGATGGGTTATACGGATCAGCTGGGCGATGCCGATCCGGACACGTTCGTGAACCGTTCGCCGAACCCGCTCAACCTCAATCAGGGCAGTGCGACGGCCGAGCATTCGGTGCGCGCTATTCAGGACGAGCCGCTAGAGACGACGCTCGGGCCGCTGGTTGACGGCCGTACGTACTATGTCCGTGACGTGGAT
>JAEUNN010000933.1 GCA_016791085.1 Rhodocyclaceae bacterium
CCAGGCTCACGCTGGTTTCGTCGCTGTGCTGGCTCTTCAGCAATTGGGCGATTTGCGGGGCGAACGGCCCGGCCCGGCTGTCCCCCTCCGGACCCGAGGTGGAGCGGCGTGCCAGCGTGGCATAGGGCATCCAGGCGCCCATGTTGTGTCCCAGGGTCAGATAGGCGCCATATTGGCGGCGGAACAGGTCGCTTTCCGAAAGGAAAATGGCGACTTCGCCCATGATGAGCCAGTCGCCGCGCTCGTGGCGCAGGCCGGCGGTCAGGAAATGTATGGTTTTGTGGTTGAAATTCAGGTCGTCCGCAAGCGCCTCGCCGTCCGCCCCAAGGCCGCGCAACAGGTTCAGAAAGGCGTCGAACGATTCACTATCCGCCTTGGCGCGGCCGGACATGTAGCCCAGTTTGAACTGCGTCGCATCGCGCTGCAGGGCAAGGTTGATAAACCCGTACCTGGCGTTCACGTGACTGATGTCGCGCGTGTTGGAAACGGCCGAATCGACGTGCGAACGGCCCAGCCCTCCGTGCAGTTCGGCGTGCCAGTTGCCCAGGTCGCGCCGGTGCAGAATTTCGATGCCGTCGGTGCTGAATACCGGTGCGATGCCATACACCTCGACCGGCGGCCGTGCCCAGGGCATGGCGTAACGTACCTGGCGCGATTCGGAATACAGAAAACCCGCGAATGGCGAACGTCCCAGCCGTATGGTCCAGTTGTCATCCGGGCGCCAGCGCAATTGCGCCACCATGGCGTTGGGCTTGAAGCTGCGGTTCGGATTGCGTTCGGTGACGCCCTGTATGCCCAGTTCCAGCGTGGAGCCAAGTTTGGCGTCGAGCTGGATACCCAGAATGCTGTCCAGGCCGTGGTCGCAGCGTCTGCTGCGGCCCGGGCCCAGCGGCTGCAGATTCAGGGCATAGTCGGCCGTGCGGCTGCTGAAGCAGGATACGCCGGCGGTACCGAAACCGCTGATCGTGATGGCCTCGTCCGCAGTGCCTGCATGGACGCGCGGCGCCAGCAGAAGTGCGGCCGCGCATGTCACCAATGCTAGCCGGTTCACTTTTCTTCTCCGAGTTCGATGATGAGCAGGACCTTGCTGCCGGGCGGGCGCTGATCCGATGTCA
>JAEUNN010000934.1 GCA_016791085.1 Rhodocyclaceae bacterium
AGACGGTTGTGCGACATCGCGCTGCAGTCTCCAAGGCTGAATGCCGCATTCAGCCGCTTTCAGCCTTGGTCCAGCGTATGGGGTCGAAGGCGGTGTCAAGGGTGCGCGTCGCCGGGCTACGCCCGCCCCGGACCCGCCTTCTACCCCAGTAACCACCCTGATCGACCCACCTGGATTTCAATATTGGCTAAGGAATCCGCATCGGGTGTCGCCCCCGAACGGCCACGGAGCCGTTCGGGGTCAAGTAATTGAGCAGGAAACGCGACGCAGTCGCCACAGGCGGTGCCGCCATTGCGTCAATGGATCAAGCCACGTACCGAAGCGACGCCGAGCACGGTGGTCCTTAGACGCTGTCGGCAACAGGCTGCGCGCATTCGCGACAGAAGCACATGACCAATTCGTCCACGCCGGGCCGTTCGCGGATGAATAGCGCAATCGCGAATTCGCCCTCGCTGATGATCTCGACGTACTCGTAAACGAGACCGTCGAGATCGTGGCACTGCAACACCTCGAACGAAGGGCTGGATGACGGTTCGGGGTAGGCCACGTCGTCAAGCACCGCCTGCGTCAACAGCGCACCACTACGCGCCTCGATTTCGGGCAGCGGGTCGCCCGGCTCCACGATCACGAAGCGCGCCATGCGCGACGGGTCGAAAGCCTCTCCGTCCGAGACTTCGTCAAAGCGTTGCGCCAGCAGCGCTTGAAGCGGGCGGTCGTCCAAACTCGCGATCTGGCGCGGATCACACAGAATGCGCATGGCCGTCCTCCGGTTCGCCTTGTTCCGCTGGACCCGCTGGCCGCGCCTTTTTCTGTCGGCCGGCACGGTTAGTCTTGGGCTCGGGTGGAGGGGTGCCCGGCGCTTCGGTCGCCACAGTCGCCGCGGTCGATGCGATTTCCGGTTCGGCCTGCGATTCCGGCTCCGCTTGAGCGGCCGGTCCAGCGCCTGGATTCACGGGTGGCTCGAATACTGTGGCGGGCTGCGCCACCAGTGCGGTCGAGTTGACCAGGATCAGCTTAACGTCGGGTTTGCCTACTAAGCCGGCCCGGTCGATATATGGTTAAGGCGAACAAACGCAAATGGCGTCGAGGGGCGTTGCGAAAAAAATCAGCGATCAAGAAAGTGAGATGTGCCGTGCTTCCCCGCAAAATGCGTATTCAAGCCTTGGTGCTCCTGTTGCTGGCCGGGTGCGGTACTTTCGATAATCCGAACGATTATCAGCCGGCAAGGTCCGCAGCGGACAGCGGGCAAGTGTGCCTATACAGGACCGTGCCGCGCAGCACTCCCGGAGTCTGGCAGGACTGGGTGCTCGATGGCAGGTGGACCGGCGAAATCAGGCCTGGCTTCCATGTCTGCAAGCTTACGCATGTCGGACGTCATGTCGTTCGCGTGGGCGTAAGCGA